>JAZLKY010000038.1:0-15146 GCA_045597885.1 Acutalibacteraceae bacterium
GGCCGGCACGGCATTTATCGCAAAATGAACGGTGACAAAAAGCCCCCCTTGTGTAAAGGTAGCCTTTGCGGGGGCTTGGCTTCCGCCGTCGAACATCCCGGCAACATCGTAGGGGCGAACTGCGTTCGCCCGCCAAGCGTACCGCAAAATTGATTAAAACAGCCGTAGGGTGCGGCGTCCCCAACACACCGCCGGATAACCCGCCAAATCCCCGGCAGCACCGTAAAATGTTACCGCTTCAATGCGGCGATATCCGCATCCGTCCAGTCGGGATTGATATCCAAATAAACCGTGCGGGATAAAATATCGAGTGTTTTCGGGCACATATCGGGCTGATAATCCGGGACGGTATCCCGGTTGGCTTCCATGCGGAACGGATCCATCAACGGATGGACGGCACCCCGTTTTTTCATGATCGGTGTCCAGTTGCGATAGACATGCTTGCCGGTGTCGATGGGCAATGTGCCGCCGTATACGCTTTGGAATGCCCTTGACTGTGCTTCATCATCAAATTGCAGGGCAAGCACCGTGCCGCAGTCCCCGTCGGCATCGTTCGACGGTGCAAAGCGATATTCCCCGCCGAAGGCTTCCGCCAGTTTCTTTTTATTCCGGCGCAGATCGGACAGAATGCCATCCAACCGTTTGAGCTGTTCCCGCATGATCGCCGCCGTGATCTCGCCCTGCCGATATTCTACACCGCAGAAGGTCTGTTCCCGCAATCCCGCCAACTGGTCACCGAAATAGGCGATGGCACTGCTGTCGTGATAGATGAGGGCACGTTCAAAGATCTTTTGATCGTTCGTCAGCAGGGCACCGCCCTCTCCGGCGGTGATGATCTTGAAATAATTGAAACTCAACGCTCCGGCATTGCCGATGGTGCCCAACCGCTTGCCGTGATAACTGCCGCCGTCCGCCTGACAGGAATCTTCCAAAATCATCAGATGATGGCGTGCGGCGATCTGCCCGATGGCATCCATATCGCACGGGAACCCCTGGATATGCACCGGCATGATCACTTTGGTGCGTTCGGTGATCTTTCGTTCCACGTCGGCAGGATCGACCGTCATCGTTTCGTTGATCTCCGCCAAAACGGGGATAGCTCCCACCGCCAGGACCGCAATGGCGGAAGCGATATAGGTATAGGCGGGAACGATCACCTCGTCGCCCGGTCCGATCCCCATACCGATCAGGGCAGAGATCAGTGCCGCCTTGCCGGAAGTCATATAGATGGCATTGCCGACACCGAATTTTTCTTTCAGTTCATCCTCAAAATGGAACACCTCATGCGCCCCAGCGTTGGTCTTGAACAGGTTTTTGCTGTCAATGACCCTGGCACACGCTTCTTTTTCCGCTTGACCGATCCGATACATGATTTTTACCTCACTTTCTGTTTCTTAAATATTTCGCACTGATCGCAATGCTTTGCAGACCGTTGCTTTCGTCCTGCTCCACCACGAAGTGCTCCACACCGCTTTCTGCGGCAGAGCGGAAGATCCCGTCCCAACACAAATTACCCTGTCCTATCTCGGTGAAGGTCGGACTGCCATTGATCACCGTCATATCCTTCAAATGGAGGATGGGGATGCGCCCCTTCAGCCGCTCGATCCAGTACCGCACATCGCCCCCGCCGTACTGCACCCAGTAGGTGTCGAGCATGAATTGCACCGTTTCAAATCCCTGTGCAAAAATTTCATAAGCGGTCATCCCGTTGTCCAACCGCCCGAATTCGTGGCTGTGGTTGTGATAGGATAAAGTCAGCCCGTGATCGGCGGCAAGTGCGCCCAAGCGGTTGGCTTGCCGGATAAATCCGTTCGCTTCCTCTGCCGTTTTCCCCCAAAAACTGCCGAGCCCAATGTCCGTCCCGCCCATCTGCAGAACCGCTCCGATCACCCGTCCCGGATCTTCAAGCAGTGTGCGATAGGATGTGAGCGTTCCCAAAATTTCCAATCCCGCTTCTTTGGCGGCGCACCCCAATGTCATCGCCCTGTCTAAATCACCATACAACTGTACCTGTTTATATCCGGCTTCTTTCACCGCCCGCATTGTGGCGGCAATCTCTTGTGCGGAAGTAAAATGCTCCCGCAGGGTATACAACTGCAAGCCGAACCGTTCCATCGGATCACCCCCCCTCGCCGTTCTGTCTGTATTGTATTATTTTTTTGTTTGGGAATCAATGCCATTCCATCTTTGTTTTTACCCAAAAATTCTCATTCCTCTTGACATCGAGAGCATGACATGGTATGGTGAGAAAGCAGGGGGTGTCTGTATGGAATTTCAGCAACTGTTGGATCAGCGCAAACCGTATACCGTATTTGTGAAAAACCTCTCGGATTTCGGCATCCATTGCCATTATGAGGTTGAGATCCTGTACTGCATCCACGGCTGTTTCACCTGTATACAGGATGGCGTTGCCTACACCGTCGGATCGGACGAATTCATCGTGATACAGAGCATGGTATTGCATGAGATCAAGGCGGATAAAACGGCGCAGATCCTGGTCGTGGAGATCGGTCCCGTTCTGCTCAAAGAGAAATACCGTCAACTGTCCGACTGCAATTTTTATCCTTCTCCGTACCGTATCAACGAAACCGTTCCCTATCTGGCAGAACTGAAAACACGGTTTTTGCAACTGGCGGACACCTGGAACGACGCTTCCTGTGAACTGCTCCATTATGCCGCCCTATACGGCATATGCTTCACCCTTATCCACGACCTGCCGCAACATGAACCGACCGATCACAGCCGCAAACGCTCTATCGAAAACGCACTGGAGCTGGTATATTATCACGCATCGGAACCCATTGATATCGACCGGGCTGCCGCCGTCTGCGGATTCGGGAAGAGCAGTTTTTGCCGGATCTTCAAAGAAACTGTCGGAGAGGGTTTTCATTCCTATCTCAACGGCGTCCGGATCCGAAACGCCTGCAATCTGCTCCAATGGGACGATCACAGCATCAAAGAGATCGCAGAACGCACCGGTTTCCCGGAAGAGAAGACCTTCTGCCGTGTGTTCCGTGCGAAAATGGGCATGACCGCCATCGAATACCGGCGGTCGTTGTTGTCCGGTTGACAAAATGCCGGGTTCGTGATACAATGTAGCTCGCTTGCGGTAATGCGAAAGGAGAAAAAATCATGAGAAAAGTGATCTGTCTTGCCGTTTGTGCCCTGTTGCTCGCCGGCTGTCTGTGCGCCTGCGGAGAAAGCACCAACACAGAAAACCCGTCTGCCCCCGAAAGCACCGTTTCCGATGCCGTGACTTCAGAGCCGCCGGCAGAAACCGCTACCGAGGCAGAAATGCGTACCCTGTTTGATCGGAATCTGAAGTGTCTGACAGAGATCTTTGAGCTGTCGACACTCTCTTATGAAAGAACGCCTGTCCGGGATAGACTGCACAAGGTCACCGATCCCGATTTCAAGACATTTGATGCACTGCAATCATTCGTCTACGGAACGTATGTGAAAGAAACCGGCGACTCCCTGTTTGCCGATCGGATCGAGGGACATCCCCTGTACCGTGATCTTGACGGAGTGCTGGTGATCGACGAATCCGCCATCGGCGGAAAAGGGTATTATGTTGACTGGAAGGACTATACCCTGAAGATCACCGATGCCACTGCCGACCGGTGTACGTTCACCGTCACCGCCACCGTGGAATGGCCGGCGGACGAGCCGGTCAAGGAGTCGTATGAAAAAACAGCCGTTGCCGTCAAGCAGGACGGTCAGTGGCTGCTCACCGAAAGAGTTTATTGATACGGACAAATAACAGGCTGAGGGGAACGGCAAAGCCGTTCCCCTCAGCCTGTTATTTATTCAGTTTTTCTCCCGCAATACTTTTTCATCCACCAACCCAAGCCGTTTTGCCTGATTGAGCAAGGCAAAGGGAAGCAGGAACTGGTCAAACCCGGTATCAATAAAATCGACCAGCGTATCGCACGCCAAAGCGATCGCCAGTGCCTCGGCAGGGATCCCCAGCTGAGCAAACAACACCGTGTAGGCGGTCATGGCGCCGCCGGGGATCGGCGGTGTGGCAAGTGCCAGTATCCCGGCCACAAAGAACAACATCAAAAACCACGGTGCTGATACCGTAACACCGAATGTCTCAGAAAAGAAGAGAGAGATCACCAAATAACCGACAGCAGTTGTCGGTTTGAATGTCACCATCCCAAGCGGGATCCCGAACGAGGCGATAGCGTTGTTGATCCCGTACCGCTTTTGACAGGCATTCATGTTGGTGCCGAATGCGGCGGCAGACGATGCTGTGGTGATGGCAATAAGCAGTGTCGGCAACCCCTTCTTGATCAGCAGAAACGGATTGATGCGGTTCTGCAAAGAAGTGACAGCCACCACACCGATCGCCATCAGCAGAACTGCCCCGATAAAGACGATGAAAAATCTGCCCACACTAATAAAGATCTTGATGTCATTCAACCAAATCATCTGCAACAAAACGACAAAAATGAAATACGGCACCAGTTTGCTGATGAATTCGATCAGGAACTGGACGATATAGTTGATCTGCTCCACCGCCTTGGCAACGGCATCGGTCTTTTGCCCGAGAAACAGCATGGCGATACCGATGACCACCGCCAAAAAGATGATCTGCAGGGTGTTGCCGTCCACAAAGGGACTGAAGATGTTTTTCGGGATCACGCCGAGGAGCATCTGCACAATGGCGGACACTTCCGATCCGCTCCCACCGCCTGCTGCGAAAGTAAAAGAGAACAGTGGCACACAGAGTCCGCCGATCAACAGCAGGATCACATAGACCGTACCGATATAACCACCCAGCATCTGCTTGCCGATACGCTTGAGCGTGGCGGCATCTCCGATCCCGTAGATACCCCACGCCACCGATAAAAATATCATCGGTCCGGCGATACAGCCCAAAACATTGAGAAATGTTTCATGCAACGGAGACAATCCATTTGTCAGCAGTGCCTGACGGACGGAGACGGGTAACAACTGACCGATCGCCCCGCAAAAAACAGCGGCGGCAATAGCGATCAGCAGAGAAACAAACGGATTCACCTCCCGGCGTTTTACACGGAAGAAATAAATGTTCTCACCGTCGGTATAAGAGTATTCCGGGGCAAGTCCCAAATTGCGGAGAATCTGTTCGCCGAGCAAAGAACGTTCCTCTTTCTTTTTGAGAAACAGGTTATGCGCTTCTCCCCGGATGTGCAGAGAGAAATACGGACGGAAAAACCTTACACCGGTCTGCAGGGATATATCCCGCCCGGCATATTCACCGTCAAGCAGCTTCAGCAGGATCTCCTCAGCAGACATGGCATACCGCATGATATCCCGATTGGACAACTTCATCTCTTTCAGATAGGAACGGATCCGGCCGGAAAATTCATCCACCGTTTCCGGCACTAATTTTGCCGTGATTATTTCTGTCTGCCGTTTCATCCCACTCACCTCACCGATCATCGTTTGGCTCTCATTTTATCACACAATTTTCCATTTATCAACCTTACATACAAAAAAACAGCAAAAACAGCAAAAAAAGAGTAAAAAATTACCCGTTCCTCCGCTAAAGGTTCAACAGAGGAACGGATATTAGTTTGATCTTCACAGATCGCTGTCAGGAATTGGCGATCTCATCGGTGGTCACTGCATGGAGATTGGAGGCGATGGTTTCCAGTGCCTCATAGAAGGCATCTCTCTGATTATCAGTGATACCGAAGCTACCCAAATCGACGGCTTTTTGTGCAAGTTTATCAATCCGGTCGGCGATCTCTTGTCCATCGGCTGTCAAAAACATCTTGGCACGGTATACATTGGTACCGATATTCACCTTCTGAACCAATCCCTTTTCGATCATCTGAGCCAACACACGGGAAACATCCGACTTGTTCCGACTGCACAGCTCTCCCAACTGAACAGCCGTGATCCCCTCTTTGTAGCGATTCATGGCGGCAAAATATACAGCACAAGATCCCTTCAATCCATATTCTGCCATGACAGTCGAGGCGATCCGGTGCCATGAGCGGTAAATTTCCGTGATGGCAAAAGAAAACCGTTCAAATCTGTCTGTCACGTAGTTCTCCTCCTTAGTATTTATTATTATAAGGGTATCTGTTTGATCAAGGAAAAAATACCCATAAAATATATCACATTGTTTTAAAAAAGTCAATAACATTTGTCAAAATTTTAACAAATTATTTATTTTTTGTCATTTCAACAAAAAAGAGCAAATACCGATGAAATTTTTTGCTTTCTCCTTCTTGATCCGGGAAACGGTACACCCCGATGACCGTTTCCCGCTTCCCGGATCGGACAGATAAAAGTTGCTCAACTGTATTGCATTCTTTGCAAAACAGGGGTACAATGAAGGTATTATAATGGTGGAGGTATCCGATGAACGACAGGATCATTATCAAAGGGGCAGCAGAACATAATCTGAAAAAGGTAGATTTAGAGATCCCACGGGACAAGCTGGTGGTGTTCACCGGATTATCCGGCAGTGGCAAATCTTCACTGGCTTTTGACACGATCTACGCAGAAGGACAACGCCGGTATGTGGAGAGCCTGTCCTCCTACGCCCGCCAGTTTTTGGGGCAGATGGACAAGCCGGATGTGGAATATATCGAAGGGTTATCACCGGCGATCTCTATTGATCAGAAAACGACCTCCAAGAATCCCCGTTCCACCGTGGGGACCGTAACAGAAATATTCGACTATATGCGTTTGCTGTATGCCCGGATCGGGATACCACACTGCCCCGTCTGCGGCAGAGAGATCCGACAGCAGACGGTGGATGAGATCGTTGACCGCATCCTGCAACTGCCGGAAGGAACGAAAATCCAATTGCTCGCTCCCATTGTCCGGGGGCGCAAAGGGCAGTATCTCAAAGAACTGGATTCTGCCCAGCGATCAGGCTATGTTCGGGCGAGGATAGACGGCAGTTTGTTTGATCTTTCAGAAACAATATCATTGGATAAAAACAAAAAGCACACTATTGAAATCGTCGTCGACCGGCTGATGATCAAGCCGGACATGACAAGGCGGCTGACCGACAGCGTGGAGACCGCTTCCGAGTTGGCGGGCGGTCTGCTGACAGTGGATGTCATCGGCGGGGAGGAGCTGACCTTCTCCCGCAACTATGCCTGCCCGGAACACGGTATCAGCGTGGAGGAATTGGCTCCCCGGATGTTCTCCTTCAACAATCCGTTCGGGGCTTGTCCCAAATGCGCCGGACTGGGGATCTATCTGTCGATGGATCCTGACCGCATCATTCCCGATCTCACCCTGTCCATCCGGCAGGGTGCGATCCAGGCATCCGGCTGGAACTATGCTACCGGCGGCAGCATCTGTCAGATGTACTATGAGGGGTTGGCGGCACACTACGGATTCTCACTGGACACCCCGGTGGGAGAACTGCCGGAATCGGTGGTACAAGTGTTGCTGTACGGTACAGGGGACGAAAAGATCAAGATGAACTACACCCGTGAATACGGCAGTGGCATACACTACAGTACCTTTGAAGGGGTGGCAAACAACCTGCAACGGCGATATAATGAAACGACCAGTGACTGGAGCAGACAGGAATTAGAAGGCTATATGAGCCAGGTCCCCTGCCCGCAGTGTCACGGCAGGAGGCTGAAGCCGGAAAGCCTGGCGGTTACCGTCGGCGGTGAGGATATCATGTCCCTGTGTGACAAAACGGTAGAGGAACTGTCCCGCTTTACCGAAACCCTATCCTTTTCCCAAACACAGCAGCGTATCGGTGCGCCCATCCTCAAAGAGATCCGGGAACGTCTCAACTTTCTCAACAGCGTCGGGCTAAACTATTTGACCTTAAGCCGGGGTGCCGCCACCCTGTCCGGCGGCGAAAGCCAACGTATCCGGCTGGCTACCCAGATCGGCTCCTATCTGATGGGCGTGTTGTATGTGCTGGATGAACCGAGCATCGGACTGCATCAACGGGACAACGACAAACTGCTCGACACCCTGCGCCATCTGCGTGACCTCGGCAACACCCTCATCGTGGTGGAACACGACGAGGACACCATGCGGGCGGCGGACTGGATCGTGGATGTCGGTCCGGGGGCGGGCATTCACGGCGGTCAGATCATCTATTCCGGTCCGGCGGCAGAGATCGTCAACTGCCCCGGATCGGTGACCGGTGACTTTCTCAGTGGCAGAAGAACGATCCCCGTCCCCACTCTTCGCCGTGCGGGGGACGGCAGATTGCTCACCGTGCGTGGAGCGGAAGAAAACAATTTGAAAAAGGGAGATTTTTCCTTTAAACTCGGCACATTCAACTGTGTTACCGGGGTATCGGGGAGCGGCAAATCCTCGTTGGTCAACAGCATCCTCTACCGCCGCCTTGCCCATGATCTTAACCGGGCACATCTGCGCCCCGGCAAACATAATGCTATCGAAGGAACAGAGCATCTCGACAAAGTGATCGCCATTGATCAATCCCCCATCGGCAGGACGCCCCGCTCCAACCCTGCCACTTATACGGGCGTGTTTGACGATATCCGGCAGTTATATGCCGCCACCAACGATGCCAAGGTACGGGGATACACCGCCGGCAGATTCTCGTTCAATGTCAAAGGCGGCAGATGCGAAGCGTGTCAGGGGGACGGTATATTAAAAATCGAGATGAACTTTCTGCCGGATGTATTCGTTCCCTGTGAGGTGTGCGGCGGCAAGCGGTATAACCGGGAAACGCTAGAAGTCCGGTACAAGGGCAAATCCATTGCGGATGTGCTGGAAATGACGGTAGAAGAAGGCGCAGCGTTCTTTGCCGCCATTCCGAAGATCGCCCACAAACTGCAAACCCTGCTCGATGTCGGACTGGGATATATCAAAATCGGTCAGCCTGCCACCACCCTGTCGGGCGGCGAAGCCCAACGGGTGAAACTGGCGACCGAGCTGTCCCGCCGGGCGACCGGGCGCACCGTATATATTTTAGATGAACCCACTACCGGGCTGCATTCCGCCGATGTACTGCAGCTCATCGAAGTACTGCAACGGCTGGTGGACGGCGGCAACACCGTCATCGTCATCGAGCACAACCTCGATGTGATCAAGGTGGCTGACCATATCCTCGACCTCGGACCGGAGGGTGGTGACAAAGGCGGCACACTGGTGGTCAGTGGCACACCGGAAGAGGTCGCCGCCTGTCCCGCTTCCTATACCGGACAGTATCTCAAGCGGGTACTGCGGTAAGGGACAATTTGCAATGAGGAATGTGCAATGTGCAATAAGAGTTTTCGGCAGATCCGGGCTTCCCGTCATTTCGAAAATTTTTCGTTGCATATTCCCTTGACATCCCTTTTGCCCCGTGCGATAATGCAAAAAAAACAGAAAAGGAGCGTTATCCATGGCAACCGTATCCGTTGATTTTTCGAAACCCGTCGGCGTGATCAAGCCGGTCCACGGGGTGGGGCAACCGCCGCAGAATTATGCGGATTTTTCCATGTTCCGCTATCTGCGGGATGCGGGCATCCCGTTTTCCCGTCTGCACGATGTGGACAGTTGGTTCGGCGGCAACCTGTATGTCGACATCCCGAATCTGTTCCGGGATTTCGACAGGGACGAGACCGATCCCGCCAACTATGATTTTGCGTTCACCGATCGGCTCATCACCGCTTTGATCGAAAACGGGATCGAACCGTTTTTCCGGCTCGGCGTGAGCATCGAGAATTCTATCGACATCGCCGCCTATCGGATCTTCCCGCCCACAGATAACGAAAAATGGGCACGCATCTGCGAGATGGTCATCCGTCACTATACCGAGGGATGGAACAACGGGTTTCACTACCCCATCCGCTACTGGGAGATATGGAATGAGCCGGACAATCATCCCGACCTGATGAAAAACCCGATGTGGCGGGGAACAAAAGAACAGTATTTTGAACTGTACCGTGTCGCTTCCCGTCACCTCAAGTCCTGTTTCCCGCATCTGAAGATCGGCGGCTATGCTTCCTGCGGGTTTTATGCATTAAGTGAATATGAAGACTCCGAATGGAAACAACGGCATCCGTACTATATGACATTCTTTGAAGAATTCCTGTGCTTTGTCAAAGAGAACGACTGTCCGCTGGACTTTTTCTCCTGGCACAGTTACGGTGAGGTCAAAGAGACGGAGCATTATATCGCCTACTGTCGGCAAAAGCTCGACGAATACGGCTTCACCGCAACCGAAATGAGTTGTGACGAGTGGAACCCCCATGCCGATCTGCGGGGGACGGACAAACACGCCGCCATGGTCTGCGCCATGCTGCTGGCGTTCCAGAACAGTTCACTGGACACCGCCATGTTCTACGATGCCTGCTGTGCTGTCAGTATGTACAGCGGGATGTTCGATCCCGCCACCAAGAAGCCCTATCCCGCCTATTACGCCTTTACCGCATTCAACGAGCTGTACAAGCGGGGCACACAGGTTTCTCTGCAGTGCGATACCGATGGGGTGTATGCCGTCGCCGCCCGGGATGACAAAGACGGTTGTATCCTCATTGCCAACGATACCGGGGCAGATGTGCCGCTGACCGTACAGACCGACCGGGAGATTTTCCTGTGCAATGTATCCGGGGACGGCGACCGACTCACGCTTGCCCCCCTGCCCGAAACGCTGAAAGCCGACAGTTTTATTTGTATTTTCGTGAGGTGATATGTCATGTCAACAATAACCTCTGATTTTTCCCGTGTGACCGGCACGACCAAATCGATGCACGGGGTGGGACATCCGCCGATGAGTCTTTGGACATCCAACAGCAGTACCCATTTTCATTTCCTGTCGGAGGCGGGGATCCCCTTTTCCCGTCTGCATGACACCGGCGGGCGTTACAGTGCCGGGGTATATGTGGACATCCCCAATATTTTCCGCCGCTTCGATGCGGACGAGAACGATCCCGCCAACTACGATTTCCATATGACCGATCAGGTGATCACCCATCTCAAGGAGCAGAACTGCGAACCGTTCTACCGTTTGGGCGTGACCATCGAGAATGAGCCGGAGATCTGCCGCTACCGTATTTTCCCGCCTGCCGATCCGGCTAAATGGGCACGCATCTGCGAGCATATCATCCGGCACTATAACGAGGGATGGGCAGACGGTTTTCATTACGGTATCCGCTACTGGGAGATATGGAACGAACCGGACAGCCATTCCTTTGACAAGGAACAGTCCAGTATGTGGTACGGCACGCCGGAAGAATATTTTCGCCTGTATGAGGTGACCGCCAACCATCTGAAAAAATGCTTCGGTGACACGATCCGGGTAGGCGGGTATGCAAGCTGCGGCTTTTACGAAAGAGCCGCCGATCCCGATATCGCCGGGTTGGGACGCCTCCCCGCCACACGGGAAGAGGGCTTTATTGACTTCTTCCACCGCTTTCTGCAATGGATCACTTCCCCGGAACACAAAGCACCGCTCGAATTCTTTTCGTGGCACAGTTATGCCGATGTCAATGAAACGGTCGAAATGAGCCATTACTGCCGCCGGGTGCTGACCAAATACGGTTTCGGGGACACCGAGGATATCCTGGACGAATGGAATCCCTGCATCGACGAGCGGCGGTTCACCCACTATGCCGCCGCCAAGGTACTCGGCATGATGCTCGCCATGCAGAAAACGCAGACCGGCAAACTCAACTATTATGATGCCAGTATGGGGTTGATGCCGTATTCCGGGCTGTTCTTCGGAGATACCCAAAAACCGACACCGACCTATTTCTCCATGATGGCGTTCAATCAACTGTATCGGTTGAAAAACGAGATCGCCGCCGACAGCGACGATGCACTGATCAAGGTCGGCGGGGCGACCGACGGCAAAAAGAAAACATTGCTGATCGCCAATCTGCACGAGCAGGCGACAGAGGTCACACTGGACCTCACCGCCGCTGATCCGGCAAATGCCGAGATCCTGATGATCAGCGACACCTACACCTACGCTCCCACCGGCAAACCGATCCGGGACGGAAAACTGCTGTTGCCGCCCATGAGTTGTATCGAGATCCGTGACCTGTAACAGGCTGTCAATAAACCCCGCAACCGTCAAAAAACTTCTTAAAAAACATCTGAATACTTCAAAAAACCGTTGACTCTCCCCTTAGAGGATAAGATATGAAAAGGATCTTGACGGTGAATACAGAGAAACAAACATCAGGATTCGCCATAACGAGGCAGTCACAACATTCGGCAAAGAGAATGAACATATCAAGTTCAGTAAACTTCCTGCCGCAAATGCGGCCACAACTTTTGCCTCCCTTGTGTAAAGGGAGGTGTCATGAGCGTAGCGAATGACGGAGGGATTGTTTTAAAATACAAGAAACCGTTGACAAGTCCTCTGTCTGGGCGGTTTGTTGCCGTGGGCTTTGCGGTTCATTTGGCGGGCGAACACAGTTCGCCCCTACGATTTTGCCGTGAATTTTGCGGGTTGCTTGGCGGTGCGAAAAGGCTACCCTTACACAGGGGAGCCTTCCACTGCGGCGGGCTTGTTCAACGGCAAAAGCCTCTTCACTAGTCAATGCATAATCAGATTCATGTTCAGCATTTATGTTTTCGGTTTATTCGGTTATGTTATGAAGCTATGTTTCATATAAATTGTATATGTGCTTTTTCTTCAGCTTGGCATAATGATATGCTAAGGCAGTCCCGCTTTTTGGTTGATAGTCAGTAAGATAGTGCTTGCCGTATTTTCGGCGGCTCGGCTGATAGTTTTCGTCATAGTAAAAGATGCAACCATCACTTTCCCGGATCATCGCCTGATTGCGTTCCACATAGCTTGCCCGTCCGGCACTGCCGACACCTTTCGGGCAGATGCTTTCTTCATATCCGACAATCAAAAACTGCATCGTATAATCGTTTGTATTCTCGTAATCCTTGCGGAAATTGATTCGCTTGATCTCAGGGTATTTTTCTTTCAGTTCCGTGACCAAATCATAGCACAGACTGTTAAATGCCGAATGGTCTCCGAAGATAAAACTGACCGTGCCGTTTTCAATTAGTTCTTGCAAAATGTCTTGTACCCGTTCACGCAACTCCGGCGTGTCATTGATTTTCCTGTGCCCGATAAAGCAAACCGAATGTTCCATTTTTCATTCTTGCCCTCTCAAAGTATATATTACTTATATTGTATCAAGTATATGTTGCTATGTCAATGCAAATTCAGTTATATACTCGGCAGAATTGGCAATAGTATATAGTACAATCACATAGGCGGGGTGATGTGCTATATGGAAAAAGAAGATTTCATTAACAGGCTTGTTGAATTGCGTATGAACAAAGGAGTTTCCGCCCGTGATATGAGTTTGTCCATCGGGCAGAGTCCGTCCTATATCAATAATATTGAGTGCGGTAAAAATTTGCCGTCAATGACCGGATTCTTTTATATCTGCGAATATCTTGAAATTACGCCGCAGGAATTCTTTGATACCGGTACTAAAAATCCGATAAAAGCACAGGAATTGCTGAATGTCGTAAAAGGTTTAAGCAACGAAAAACTTGATAATTTGATCGCTCTTGCAAAGAGCATAAAGTAAGCAAAAGCCACTTGAACATTTTGTCCGAGTGGCTTTTTAAGTCATATAGAATTTTCGTCACATAGCGTTCTTTTTCTTCCCTTGCCGGTTTTTCCAATCCGCAGATCATATTCAGTGTGGAACTTTTTCCCTTTTTATCATATCCGTACCGAGAATTCAACATTTAGAAAAGAATATTTTTCGTATAATCTGCCGTACCCCGTGCCGTCATCCGATCAGCAGTTCCACCGCCGCCGCCAACCGCCGCTCCAGTGAAAGGCGGTCATCGGGAAACGCATCCACCGGGGTCCTACACTCAAAGGACAGCGTTCCTGCATACCCGACCTCGTCCAATGCCTGCCGAAAGTTTGCCCAGTTGATCACCCCGTCGCCGGGGAACATATGCAGGTCACGCTTACCGTCATTATCGTGAATATGTAAGACGGCAAGGAGATCTCCGCCTATCTGCTGTACGGCATCACCGGGGTCGATCCCCAGCACAGCGCAGTGACCGGTATCAAGACAGCATTTCATATAGGGGGAATCCAGTTCTCTGACCATCTTGGCACACGCCGCCGGAGAAGAAGTGGAAAGCGCCGACATGGGCATATTTTCCAGACAGAGAACCACCCCGTTTTCTTCTGCATCGGGCAGCAGACCGGCAAAAAAATCCCGTGTCAAACGCCACAGCAGAGCGGGGTCGGGATCGTCTGCCGGACCGAACGGCATAATGGGATGCAACACAAGATACGAACTGCCGACCAACCGGGCGGCACGCAGCGCCCGCCGCATCTTCTCCTGCCGTTCCGCCCGGTCCTCCGGGGTGGCATCCTGAGGCGGATATCGCCACGGTCCGTGCGCCTGCGTGATGCGGATACCCGCCGCCTCGACCGTCTGCCGAATCTGCAGGACCGAACGGTCAAATCCGTCGTCATCCATGCCGTACAACGGGGTATCCGTGCGGATCAGATTCTGCAGATCCGCCCCAGTAAAGCCCAACGAACGGTGATAACGGGCAGCATCCTTTCGCACTTTTTCATCCAACGAGGCGGAAAACACCAACCCCAATTCCCGATCCATTATGCATCTGCCTTTCTTCTTTCTTAAAATAACAATCATGACCACCGGCACACAAAGCCGGTGGTTTGCTCTGCGGCTGTAAGCCGCCGGTACTGGCTGGGCTAAAAGCCCACCGAATAATATAGCACTTGCAAACCAGCCCTTCAGCCGCAAATGCGGCAACAACTTTTGCCTCCCTTGTGTAAAGGGAGGTGTCATGAGCGTTGCAAATGACGGAGGGATTGTTTTAAAATACAGGAAACCGTTGACAAGTCCTCTGTCTGGGCGGTTTGTTGCCGTGGGCTTTGCGGTTCATTTGGCGGGCAAACACAGTTCGCCCCTACAATTTTGCCGTGAATTTTGCGGGTTGCTTGGCGGTGCGAAAAGGGGCTGTTAAAAAGCTTTCGTTTTTTAACAGCCCCTTTCAATAGCCAATAATACTTGTTTTTGACGGTTGTGGGGTTTATTGACAGTCTGAGGTGGCGAAGCTGCCGTCCACAGGGGTGCGCTTGTATTATTCCACCATCTTCCGGGCAAAGAGCGTTGCGGCCATGTCGTCACAGTCGGCATAGATATAGAAAGAAAACGGTCTATCGGCAACAAACT
>JAZLKY010000039.1:0-4298 GCA_045597885.1 Acutalibacteraceae bacterium
CGAGCGCCGCCGGGGGCGGATACAGCGAGACGGTCTTGGCGCCGTGGTCGAAAGTCGCCGAGCGACAGCGAGAAAAAGCGACTTTCGGGTACCACAAGAGGGGTGCGAAGCACGAGAGTCTCTCCTTCTCCGCCAGAAAACCCAGCAACCGCAACGGTTGCCGGGTTTTTTCTTTTTGTTTCTCAATTTTCAAAAATTGCCTAAAAATGCTTAAAAAAATTTTCTACTCCCAACAAATCTTACTGTTGTTTTGTTACCGTTTGCAGCACGTGCAGTTTTTGTCACCGAGCCGGGACAACTTCATACACTGAATATTGAAGCCGCTTTTACAAACGGCAAAGAAGAAAGGAGTCTATTCAGTGAACAGCAACATGACAGCCATTCCCAGTGATCCGGTCGTCGCCATGGCATATGTACCATGGCAAAAGTTGGAAAAAGTTTACGATCCGGAGGATGCCCTTCGCTGCGGCACGATTTTTCCGGAACTGAACAAACCATTTACAGGGGGCGAGAAACGTGGTTGATCAAAAGGACCTGATGGAGCGTATCCGGGCATACCGGTTTGCTCTCATCGACCTCGGCTTATTCATGGATTCTCATCCCACCGATGAGGATGCAATGAAATTGCGGGCAATTTACAAGGACAAATTGCAAAAGCTCATGGATGAATACGAAAAATCCTACGGCAATCTGGTACTGACACAGCAAGATGTCAACGATTCATGGAAAGAATGGATCAATGACCCGTGGCCGTGGGAACCAATGAAGAAAGGAGGCAAATGATCCATGTGGCAATATGAGAAAAAGCTGGAATATCCGGTCAATATCAAGAACACCAACCCCGCTATGGCAAAATTGATCATCAGTCAGTATGGCGGGCCGGACGGAGAAGCCGGAGCGGCATTGCGATATCTGAGTCAACGGTATGCGATGCCCTATTCGGAAATCAAAGGGATCCTGACGGATATCGGTACAGAAGAGCTGGCACATCTCGAAATGGTTTCTGCCATCGTATATCAGTTGACCAAAAATCTCACCGAGGAGCAGATCATCAAGAGCGGATTTGCCCCCTACTATACCGATCATACCACCGGCGTGTATCCCGTAGCGGCTTCCGGCGAAGCATTCAGCGCCTTGACATTCCAATCCACCGGCGACCCGATCACCGATCTTCATGAGGATTTAGCGGCAGAGCAGAAGGCCAGGACAACATATGACAATCTGCTCCGACTGATCGACGATCCCGATGTCCGGGATCCACTGAAATTCTTACGGGAACGGGAGATCGTCCACTACCAGCGTTTCGGTGAAGGACTGCGTCTGACGACCGACCGACTGAACAGTAAAAACTTCTATGCATTCAATCCAAGTTTTGATAAGTAAAATCCCGCTTAATGCAGAAAATGGGCATGACCGATAGTTCGATCATGCCCATTTTCGTAACAAAGATATCAAATCAACAAAAATCAAAGTTCCTTACCGCATTTGTTGCAATAAGCAGAACCTTCGGGATTGACAGCGCCGCATGCGGCACAGGTCTTACGGCAACGGTTGTTGTCAATCGAAGCTCGGAGATCGGCATTGGTGTTTTCCAATTCTCCCACCTGTTCAATCAATTCCGTAACGGTCTCTTCATCGAGTGGCGAACCCTCCCCGTTACGGCTGTCATACAGCAACCGTCCCAGTGCCTCCATCGTAGCGGAGATCGTACGCTCGTTCTCTGCGATCTTGATCTTCATCTTCGCAACGTCGGTAACATCAGCCGCTTTCCGTCCGGCGGCTTTGGCAAAACCGGTAACATCGCATACAAGCTCTTCCCAAGTCTTCATAAAAAACGCTTCCTTTCTGCATTCCTTTTTTATCATTATACACTATTGTGAAACAATTTGCAATTATTTTTTATAATGGCGCAGATAAAAGTCAGAGACACCCTGCTTGCGATGTAGCATTTCACCGATACCGTCATTATATTCATACGGAAATTTATAATTAAATATCCGTTCGAGATAATCGCTGTCGGGTTTTTTCAGTTTACTCACTGCGCCTGCTCCACATGCCAGCACCGTGTGTGTTTCGTCCATGATATATACGTTATACAGTCCTTCCCTACCCGGTTTTGACCATCCGACATTCTCCTGATTCCCGACCGTCCTGCTTTGACGATACAGGTAATAGGGATGATAGCCCATTTCGGGCAGTCGACGGGCAGAATAACCTACCATGCGAACAGCATCATCCCGTATACGGTAATCCGCCCGATGCTGTAACATAATATTGGATGCTCTTTTCATGGACAGGGTATGTACTGTGACACTTTCCGGCGACAAAGCCACTATCTGTTCCAGGGTATCATAAAAACCTTCATAGGAATCTCCCGGCAATCCAGCGATCAGATCGGTGTTGATATTGGCAAAACCGATCTGTCTTGCCAGGTCAAAAGCATCATAAAACTGTTCTACGGTGTGACGGCGACCGATAGCATCCAGTACAGGCTGCCGCAGTGTCTGCGGATTGATGCTGATCCGGTCAACACCGGCGGCAAAAACAGTACGCAGTTTATCTTCCGTAACCGTATCGGGGCGTCCTGCCTCCACCGTGTATTCCCGCAGATGAGATAAGTCAAAAAAACGTTCTACGGTATCAAAAATTTTTTGCAACTGTTCGGCAGACAGTGTGGTCGGAGTACCGCCGCCAAAATAAACCGTTTCCAGCCGCAAGCCCAATTCTGCGGCAATCTGTGCCGTATAGCGCAGTTCCTCACACAGTGCATCAACATACGCCGGTATCAGTTTTTGCGCCTGCACTACCGTCTGTGAAACAAATGAACAATAATCGCAACGGGTGGGACAAAAAGGAACCGACACATACAAGCTGAAGGATTCCGGTCTTGACAAAGACAGCAAACCATCCTCCACCTCCAGTGTCTGACGGCAAAGCATCATTTTTTCCTCGCTGATCAGCAGTTTTTGGCGGAAATAATTGTCAGCCGCCTCTGCTCCCCGCTCTTTGGTAAGCCGCCGCAACAGTTTGACCGGCCGAACGCCGGTGATCAGCCCCCATGTCTGTGTAAAGCCGAGTAGCTTTACAAGCAGATGATATAAAAGAGTACAAAGTGCCAACTCACAGCGATCACGAAAACTTTCTTCTGTCGCCGGGAAAGCGCAGACTGTCGCCCGTTGTTCTTCATCAAACCGCTCCAGCACCACCCGACAGGAGAGCATTGCTGTCTGATCGTCTCCTGTCTGACAGCATACTATCTGCAAGCCATCGCCATCGGCAGACCGGGGCAGCTGTGATACTGCCGTTGTAACGATCTTTTCCTGCGGTAAAAAAAGCCGGCATATATTTTCTAATTCGAAGTGATAATCGTTCCCGTATAAAATCAGTTGCATGAAACGCCATCCTTAATGCAAAATGAAGGGATTCGTCAGCCGCTCTTTACCGATAGTCGTCGGCTCATTGTGCCCGGGATAGACAGGAAGCGCATCCGGCAAGGTCATCAGCTTCTGCAGTGACTGTTGCATAGCCGCCGCATCTCCGCCGGGAAAATCCGTCCTCCCGACAGCACCGGAAAACAAGGTGTCACCGGACAGCAGACCGTTCTCTCCCCGTAAGCAAATACTACCCGGTGTATGGCCGGGGGTTTCGATCACCGTCAGCGATTCCCCTCCCAACGGGATACTGTCGCCCTCTCTTAGGAGAACATCTGCCCGTAACGAGAGGTTTTCGTGCCGCTTAAACAAATGGATAAGATTGAGGTCGCTGTCGGTCAAGGCAGGTACATCTGCCGCCCCCACCAACAGTGGCGCACCGGTTGCGACACAGACCTCTTCAGCCCCCATAATATGATCAAAGTGAACATGCGTAAGGATCACCGCCGTCACCGTCAGTCCCTGTTCCCGGACGGTATTCAGTATTTGTTGCGGTTCAGCACCCGGATCAACAATCACCGCCTGACGGTCAGCTGAATAGACCACATAACAATTAGCCGCCAGCAAACCGACCGGCAAGGTTAAAATATCCATTACATATTCTCCTTACGGTAAGACTACACTGTGTTCGCCCAGTTCAAAAAAATAATCCCCGGTACGCAACAGTGCGGCAAGTGCAAAGGTGTCGGCGGGCAGTTCTTTTACTCGCATCAGGATCGCCGCCTCATGCCCTCTGTCTTTGTGGTGGAAATCCGAGCCGCCGGTAAACAGTGTGACACCGTTTTCGGCGGCATGGCGCACGGCGAGCGGGACCTGATTGTTCTGACCGCAATGAAAATTGAGTGTTTCCATTCCGTCGAGGCAATC
>JAZLKY010000040.1:0-2864 GCA_045597885.1 Acutalibacteraceae bacterium
TGTTCATAAGCGTTTGGTATACTACAAAAAACCTACTGGAGAAGAAAGGAAAAATATATGCTGCAACTGCATGATATCACAAAGACATATCTCCCCGGCGACAACGCCGTCCATGCGCTCAAAGGGGTGACATTGCAATTCCGGCATTGCGATTTTGTGTCGATTCTCGGACCGTCCGGATGCGGCAAGACCACCCTGCTGAACATCATCGGCGGGCTGGATCAGTACACCACCGGCGATCTGCTCATCGGCGGCAGATCGACCAAAGGGTTCGGCAGTCGTGACTGGGATGCCTATCGGAACCATTCCATCGGTTTTGTGTTCCAGAGTTACAACCTGATCCCTCACCAGACGGTATTGCAGAATGTAGAGATCGCCCTCACCCTGTCCGGCGTATCGAAAGCGGAACGCCGCCGCCGTGCCAAAGCGGCACTGGAGCAGGTGGGGCTCGGCAATCAACTGAAGAAAAAACCGGGACAGATGTCCGGCGGTCAGATGCAACGGGTGGCGATCGCCCGTGCATTGGTCAACAACCCGGATATCATCCTGGCGGATGAGCCGACCGGCGCACTGGATACCGAAACCAGTGTACAGGTCATGGAGATCCTCAAAGAGATCGCCAAAGAGCGTCTGGTCATCATGGTCACCCACAATCCGGAACTGGCAGACCGCTATTCTACCCGCATCATCCGTATGTTGGACGGACAGGTCACCGGAGATACCGCTCCACTGACCGAAGAAGAGGTGGCGGCGGAACAGCAGTTGGAGCAAACTGCCGCCGGGACCGGCAAAAAAAAGCGTCAGAAAAAACCGTCGATGTCCTTCCCGACAGCGTTTGGTCTGTCGCTCAAAAATCTGTTCACCAAAAAGGGGCGCACCGCTCTCACCGGCTTTGCGGGGAGTATCGGCATCATCGGCATTGCACTGATCTATGCCGTATCCCAGGGGACGAGCAACTATATTGCATCCGTGCAGGAGGATACGCTCGCATCCTATCCGCTCCAACTGGAGGCAACCCACGCTGATATCGGTTCTCTGCTTGAATCCTTTGCCGGCAGTGCCGACTCGGACACCGAGCATGAAAACGATGCCGTGTATCAGAAATCCATGATCTATGATATGCTCAATGCCGTCAACAGCATGGAGGTGGACGAGAATGACCTGCGTTCGTTCAAGGCATTTTTGGAAAAATCCCTGCAGAACGAAGAAGACACCACCGGCTTGCGGGAGAATGTGAGCGGTACGCAGTATTCATACGATCTGGATCTGCTGGTGTACACCAAAGGACCGGACGACACCGTGATCAAGTCCGATGCCACAGCCCTTATGCGGGAAATGATCAAAGAGAGCATGGGCTACGATATGGATTCCATGACCGGCTCCGGCCCGATGGCTTCGATGTCGTCCATGTCCTCCATGTCAGGTTCATCCACCTGGCAGGAGATGCTCGGCGGGCTGGACGGGGAGACTGTCAGCCCGTTGCTCCAAAAGCAGTATGATGTGATTTGGGGACAGTGGCCAAAGGAATACAATGAGATCGTGCTGGTAGTGGATGAGAAAAACGAGCTCGATGATATGTCCCTGTATGCACTGGGACTCAAATCCAAAGAAGATGTAGACAAGATCATGGAAGCCGCCATGAACAAGACTCAACTGGAAGTGGAAAACCGTTCGTGGAGTTATGACGAGATCGGCAGCCGTGAATATCGGGTGATCCTCAATTCCGACTGCTTTGTCAAGGATGAAAAAACAGGTCAGTTCAGTGACCTGCGGGATACGGATGCGGGACTTAAATATCTGTACGACAACGCATTGACACTGAAGGTCACCGGCATTATCCGTCCCAGTGAGGATGCGGTTTCCGCTATGATGCGGGGTTCTATCGGCTATACGCATCAGCTCACCGAATATGTGATCGGCAAAATGCAGGACTCCGAAGCGGTACAGGCACAGCAGAAGGATCCTGACCGGGATATTCTCACCGGTCTTCCCTTTGCCGCCGAGGAGGAGCTGACTGCTGCCGATAAGCAGAAGGCGTTCCGTCAGCAGGTGTCCGATCAGACCGAGGAACAGAAAGCAGCAACCTATACCGCCATCATGAGCCTGCCGCCGCAGGAGCAATTGAATGCAACGGTGGAGCAGACGATGGCGACCATGGATCGGGCAACGATGGAGTCCACCATGGCGCAGGCACTGACACAGCAGATGAGCATCAGTGCCGAACAGATCGACAGTTATATCAAGAATATGAGTGATGAGGAACTGACCGGGATGTTTCGGCAGTCCATCGAGGAGCGGGTAAAAGCCCAGTATGCCGCCGGGGTGGCAAAACAGCTCGCTATGCTGACGGCACAGCAGAAGGCGGCGGCACTGGATGCGGCGCTGGACGGCTATACCGAGGAACAGTCGGCGCAGTATTATGATGAGGTGCTGGAGTTTTCTGACTCCTCCTATTCCGATCGGTTGACACAGGTCGGATTCATTGATTTGGAAGAGCCTACTGCCATCAACCTGTATGCTGCCACCTTTGCCGGCAAGGATGTGATCGAGGAAGCCATTGCTGACTACAATGATGCGGTGGATGAAATGCAGAAGATCGCCTATACGGATTATGTCGGCATCAT
Source organism: Acutalibacteraceae bacterium (assembly GCA_045597885.1). Taxonomy (GTDB): domain Bacteria; phylum Bacillota; class Clostridia; order Oscillospirales; family Acutalibacteraceae; genus UBA5905. Next base: position 2,625 of record JAZLKY010000040.1, read on the forward strand.
TATGTCATCGGTCACTACCATCATTGACGCCATCACCTATGTGCTGATCGCATTCGTATCTATTTCGCTGATCGTTTCTTCCATCATGATCGGGGTGATCACCCTTATCTCGGTGCAGGAGCGTACCAAGGAGATCGGTATCCTGCGGGCACTCGGTGCATCCAAGCGGGATGTGTCCAGTATGTTCAATGCGGAAACGGTGATCATCGGATTCCTGTCGGGTGCGATCGGTGTGGGGCT
>JAZLKY010000041.1:0-1405 GCA_045597885.1 Acutalibacteraceae bacterium
GATAGCACCCCTTTTGCCGTAGGTCAGCGTTCGATCGACGGCAGGGTGGGGTATCATCTGCGGGATGGCATCCATTTTTTCAGCCGTAGGGACTGGCTTTGCTTCCTCTCCTTTATCAGAAATAACCAAAATGACTGTAGCGAAGGGTGATGTTTATGGCGGATAACGGGTGTCGGCAATATGATGTTGCCGCCTATGTTTGGCCTGCGTTTTCGGGGAATGATCCGAGAACACGGCTTTTTTGGCACGAGGGGATAGGTGAGTGGCAGACGGTGAAGTCCGGTCCGCACAGCAATGAGGAATATTTTCGTCTTCGAAAACCCCTGTGGGGATATGTCAATGAAGCGGACCCTGCCGTGATGGAAATGGAGATTGATGCCGCCGCTTCTCATGGCGTAAATGTGTTCATATATGACTGGTATTGGTATGATGACCGCCCATTCCTTGAAAATTGTTTAAATGACGGATATCTGAAGGCGCATAATAATGATAGGGTCCGTTTCTATATCATGTGGGCAAATCATGACGCTGGGTATACATGGGATATTCGTAATGCCGGCATCTGCGAGGACGTTCCCGTGTGGAGGGGCGCAACGGATCTTGATCGGTTTAAAACGGTTGCCAGGCGGTTGATCGGACAGTATTTTCATTGCCCGTCCTACTATCGGATCGACGGGAAGCCGGTTTTTGCGATCTATGATATCGGTAATTTAATCACAGGATTGGGCGGGGTAGAAAACACCAAAAAGGCGCTTGATTGGATGCGGGAGGAATGCATCCGTGATGGGCTGTCCGGTCTTCATCTCCAACTGATCCGGCAGTATGCCGATGTCCCGAACCTGAGTGGCGTAGACGGCAGACCGTTTCCGCTTGAAGAGTTATTTGACAAAATAACGGTGGACAGTACTACGCATTATCAATATGTGCATTTCTGTCGGGTGGATCGGGATTATGCTGAGATCACAGCAGAATTGCCGGAATTGTACCGCAGATCACACTGTGATGCTGTTCCGTATTTTCCTCATGTGTCAGTAGGGTGGAACAACGATCAACGGTTTTGCCATTCCAATGGTGTTCTCCTCCGGAATAATACCCCGGCGGCGTTTGAGAAGGCACTGTTGGCGGCAAAAATGTATTTGGACAGTCATCCGTCTCTCGCGCCGTTGGTTACGGTCAATAGTTGGAATGAATGGACGGAGAACAGTTATCTTCAGCCCGGTCAACTGGTTGGATATGGCTATTTGGAGGCGATCCGACGGGTATTCGGGGAGAAGTGACGGGCAACTTCAACGGTAGTCGGTGGGACGTTTGCCGGTATGATGTCTGAAAACGGTGGAGAAATAGTTTGGATCACTGAATCCCAACCGTTCGCTGACTTCGCTCACCCGGATGCCCGCTTCCAGCA
>JAZLKY010000042.1:0-4478 GCA_045597885.1 Acutalibacteraceae bacterium
CCGCCATAAAGGTAGAATGATCGGTGTTGAATTCATTTTTGATTTTATCCGGCAGCAGTTCCATCGGAACGGAAATATCGGCAACCGTATCATACCAAACCACATTTGCCACATGGTCAATCTTTTCTATTTCGGATCTTAAACGGGAAACCTCTTTTTCTGGCATATCCTCCAAAATGATGTAACTGAACGCCCCGATATGAAAATCTTCGAGAAGTTCATTTTGCCCGATCACCGTATCAATGTCCGACGGCAGATAGGTCAACATATCGTAATTGACACGGGTAGCGACCATCCCAATAACCGACGGAATCAGCAGAATGACCGTCAGTATCAGGATCGGGATGCGATATTTGACCACCGCTTTTGCAAAACGCATAGGTAGATCCCTCCGATAAACCGTATTTTATGACCATTTTATCGAACGATCCTTCTTTTTTATACAGTTGATGCCAAACATATGTCCAAAAAACAGACACATGTCTGAAATTGACCAAAAAATAGGCACGGAGTGTTCCGTGCCTAAAAAAACATATCATATACAGTATTATACTTGACCTTGTAACAGGGATGCAAATTCCTTTGCCCAGTCTTTTTTCAGAAGAAAAATACGCCGGATCTCTTTTGCATATTCATCCGTCATTCCGTTCTCTAACCAGTCAAGCACCAATCCGAAACACACACATTTGTAATAATCGGAAATCGCCTTTTTGTCTGCTTCTGCGATGGTTTCTTCCGTCAATACCGTGTTCACATAGTTGCTGACAAAATACTCGCTGACCGCCATCAAATGTCGTTCAAACACCTCACGGTTGAGGGAACGGTAAATATGCATGATCGCTTTTTTTCGGTGGGAAGCAAATTCGGTCAGAGCATCAAAGCACTCCACGATCGTGGAAACAGACGGATATTTTTCAATGATGGATTCCGCCTCTTCCTTGACGATCTCCTCTATGAGTGCCGGAATATCCTGATAGTGGTAATAAAAAGAATTGCGATTGATTCCGCATTTCTCAACAAGTGCTTTGACCGTGATTTCCGAAAGAGGACGATCATCAAGCATGGAAATAAAGGTCTCTTTGATCGCTTTCTTTGTAAAATTTGCCACTTCTCACACCTCTTTTTCGAATGAATCGTATCATATAATCACGCAAAAATCAAGACGATCTGTCCGAAAGTCATGCGATTTATTTTTTCCGTTTACGATTCGGGGAATATCCCGTATGCTTCTTATAAAAGCGCGAGAAATACGCCGCATCCTCAAAGCCGAGCAGATGTGCCGCCTGTGTGACCGTCATATCCCCTGCCGACAGCAGGATATCCGCTTTACGGACGATCAGCGCAGCACGGTATTCGTGCGGCGTACAGCCGACCTCCTGCTCAAACAGGGAATAGAACTGCGACCTACCAAGGAAACACAAACGGGCAAGCTCATCCGTATGCGGCATACGGGAAAGATCATCACAGATGCACGCCAGAGCAGGAGCAACACGCAGTTGCCGCCGATTTACGTCATTCGACAAAGCACAAAGCATACGGCATACGAATGCCGTTTCGACCAATGCATTTTTCTCCGGGATGCGCCCGCTCATTTCTTCCACCGTGCGGACAAATTCTTCGTTCGCCATCTCCGTCACCGGGATGGGGCAGTCGGAAAAATATACCGTTTCCCCCTGTGAAACGAGTTCAAAGTTGATTCGGTACATCGTAAAATCATCCGACAAGATCGTAAAAACATGGACCGAGCCGAGCGGGATATAGGCAACCCCGCCCGGTGCTACACGGAATGTATCTCCCTGACAGGAAAATTCACACTCCCCGCTCACGATATAAATAAAACCGTTGCAATGTCTGCCTTTGTTGTTGATCTGCCGCCATTCCGGCTTTCGCAGTACCGCAGATGCATCCGTCACGCAGAACGGGATACTTTTGAGTTCTTCCATCGGGATCACCAATCCGATCACCTCGACATCTATTGTAATCCATCGAAAGCCGACTGTCAACACTGATCGGACTTTTGTCCAAAAAAAGCGGAAAATCGCCTATGGAAAAGCAATGGCAGGACAGCTATAATAGGAGCAAAGGAGATGGTTGATATGGAAGAAAAACTGACCGCCGAGACCGTAAAAAAAATAGCGAAGGCATACGGTGCCGATATCGTCGGCATCGGTAACATCGAGCGGTGGGACACCGCCCCCATACAAATGGACCCGAAGCAGATCATGCCACGGGCAAAGTCCATTATCGCCATGGGATTCCGTGTCATGAGGGGTTCTCTGCGCGGGATCGAAGAAGGGACCTACTTCTCCAACTATTCCGCCATGGGATACGGCGGCATCACCTATCTGTATATGCCGATGACGATCATCAATGTTGCCAAAGCCATCGAGGATTACGGCTATGAGGCAGTGCCGATGGGACACCAAAGCGACTGGCGTGGCATCGACGAGGTCGGCAATCTGAAAAAAAACTATTCCGTCCCCGTTGCGCCGGGGAAAGCCGCCCCCGATGTAATGGTACATATGCGGATTGCCGGATACCTGTGCGGACTAGGCGAGATCGGCTACAGCAAAATGCTGCTCACACCTGAATTCGGCCCCCGTGTCCGGGTGGGTATCATCATCACGGAAGCGGAACTGGAACCCGATCCGGTCATGGAACCCGGCACGCTGTGCAATCGCTGTATGGCGTGCGCCAATGCCTGCCCCACCCATTGCATCAGCAAAGAAAAGACCGTCAAAACTGTTTTGGCGGGGCATGAGGTCGAGTGGAGCGATGTCGACATGGCGCAGTGTACTTTTTCTTTCTCCGGCACAGCTCACGCCGAAAAAGGACAGGCGGCAAACAACTACAACGGCGAGGGGACCCGCCCCTCTTTCTTCTCTCCGTTTTTTCACCGTCCCCCGAAGCTGTATAAATCCGGACAGGCGATCTGCGGTGCAGCAGGCTGTACCCGTGCGTGCATGATCAGTCTGGAAAAGCGGGGCGTTCTCAAGAACAAATTCCACAGCGATTTCCGCACCGAAAAGCCGTGGAAGGTTGACTGGCCGGATGACCTGTATGGCACAGTCGAGCAACCGGACACCGAACCGAAAAAACCGGAGGCGGACTAAATGAAGTTTGCGATCGGATATCAACTCCCCACAGCAGAGGAAGAACCCTTCTCCGTACTTTGCGAACGGTATCGGGAGCATATCGCAGAGGTCTATTTCGCCTGGGCGGACATCCCATCGGGGCGTTCCCCGGTGACCGTCCGGGCAGGATACACGGACTGGGGCGGCACCGAGCGGATGATCGAAGACCTCCGGCGGATCAAACAGCTCGGTATCCGGCTGGACCTGCTGTTCAATGCAAACTGCTACGGATCGGACGCCATTTCTTACGAATTGCGTAACCGTGTCTGTTCGGTGATCGACTATATCACAGAGAGCACAGGCGCTGTAGACACCGTGACCACCGCCTCCCCTTTTATTGCCGACACGGTGAAAAAGCAGTACCCGCACATTGACGTCCGGGCATCGGTCAATCTCGGATTCAGCACCCCGCAAGCCATGCAGTATGAAAATAAACTGTTTGACTCGTTCTATCTTCAACGGGAATATAACCGCGATTTTTCGGTCATCCGGGCGGCAAAAGCATGGTGTGATGTCAACGGCAAAAAACTGTATCTGTTAGCAAACAGCGGCTGTCTGAATTTCTGTCCCTCCCATACCTTTCACGACAATATGGTGGCACACGAACAGCAGATCGGCAAAACACGCAATGTCGACGTTTTCGTGCCGTACACCTGTTGGCGATATCTCAAGGACCGGGAGCATTGGCACGTCATCCTACAGGGTTCGTTTATCCGACCGGAAGACATCCGCAACTATGAGGCGTATTTCCCCGTGGTAAAGCTGGCAACACGGATGCACGGCAGTCCCGAAATGGTGCTTCATGCCTACAGTCACGGCTCCTTCTATGGCAATCTGCCCGATCTGCTGGAGCCGTCCTTCAGCAGTGCTTATGCCCCATTTGTCGTGGACAACAGCCGACTCCCTGCGGACTTTTTCTCCGTCACTTCCCAATGTGACCGCAACTGTACTGCGTGCGGTTACTGCAAAGATGTTTTTGAAAAAGCGCTGATTGATACAAAAGGATAAACAGCAATAATAAAATGGGCTGATAAAAAACGAAAGTTTTTTGTCAGCCCGTTTTTAGTCTGTTTCATTTTATGTTTTTGTGCAATTTCGTTTTGCATTTTTGCGGTCGTCCGGTTCACCGAAACAATTCGTCCACCGACAGATCGAGTAATCGGGCGATCACAAAAATCTCTTTGTCGGTCGCTATCCGCAGCTGTCCTTCCAACTTTGAATAACTGGTGGGGTTCATATCGATCCCCATCGTTTGCATCTGCGCTATAAAATCCTTTTGCTTGATCCCCCGTTGTTTCCTTAAATATTCCACCCGCTTGCCGACGATATTGACACTGCCGTACT
>JAZLKY010000043.1:0-6451 GCA_045597885.1 Acutalibacteraceae bacterium
AACGGCAATCTGAAACAGAAACGCGAATATCAGCAGCACGCTGAGAAGCCGGAGCATTCTGTTCTGCTTTCTCATTTATAATCATACCTTTCTGCGAAAGGCACCAACAAGGAATAAAACGGTTGGAAGCCCATCGTCAATAATATTTTTTTAATAAATCCATGTTAAAATACAGTTGTGAGAAGTTACACTACAGAACACGAGGAGGTAGGTGCGGTGCAGCAAGCTGTAATCGCGCTCATTTATAGGTCGTCGGACATCTGTTCAAGCACCAACAAGTGTTTTTTGCCAAATGAATTACTCCTTTCCAATTTCATTTAATGACTTTGCTTCGGTAACATTTAATCAATCAATCCCACCAAAAATAAAAAAGTGTGCCAACCGAAGTCAGCACACCGAAAAATGCAGACTTCGTTTGTTGTCACACAAATTCAACGAAAAAAAGGATAACTCTCCCATTTCCACCGATTACCATCTGCATTTTTGCCGAGTTTATTATCGGTGGAAAAAGGCAAAATTACCCCCATAAAAACAGAGAGCAATCCTCTAATTTCGCTGATTAAATTTGTGTGACAAAGTTAGTATATCACGACTTTTCGGGCTTTGTCAATCTTTTGATAACAGATCATGGCGATTTTCATCGATATATTTTGTTGGTGCTGCCTTTTATTTGCTGTTTTTTGGTAATAGTTTGTTGTTGAACCGGATGTAATTATCCCGTTATGCATTCTAAATGAGTTCAAATGCCGTTCGTTTTTTTGTTGACACTGATCCGATTTAAATATATAATTTCAATCGAAGTTGATCGTAAGAACGGGAGGTTATCATGAATTCTTTTGCGCTTATTTTACCGGGTGATGCGGTGACGGCTTACCGTGATCCGGCGTGTTATTACGACGGTCACACTTTTTTCTGTTTATGACGGTATCCGTCAAGCGGGACGGCTATCTGTTCAACCGTATCGGTTTATCGGAAAGCGCTGATCTGATCCATTGGACGGTACCGCACTGTTTGACCGAGGAAAACACGGCACTCAACTTCAGTAGTCCGGGTAACATTCTGAAGACAGCAGAGGGATATCGCATCTGCATCTGCTCATACCCCATGCCGTATCCGTGGAAAGATCGTCCGTATGCCTCGGATGATGCTCGCTTGTATTTTCTGAACACCTCCGATTTTGTTCATTTTTCCGAACCGCAACTGATTTTCCCGAAGGGAGAAACGACTAACGCTGAAATGGGTCGTATGATTGACCCATATGTGTTTGCTGACAAAGATGATCCCGGTCTTTGTCATTTGTTTTTTAAGCAAAACGGTGTATCGCATTCCGAATCCCGTGACTTGATCCACTGGACATACAAAGGTCGTATTGATGGCGGCGAAAATGCCTGCGTGGTGGTGAAGAATGGTCTATATCACCTGTTCCATTCGCCGGAAGACGGTATCGGGCACAAAATATCGCCCGACCTTCTTCACTGGACGGATGAGGGTGTACAGTTTTTGGATCGGGAACATTGGGATTGGGCAGGCGGACGACTGACCGCCGGATTTGTTATGGAAGCACCGGAATGGTGTGCGCACCGATATCTGCTGTTCTTCCATGGATCACGCAGGGATGCCGAGCCGGAAACGCATGGCGCAGCCGGTATTGCATTGGCATTTACCGATGATTTTGTAACCTATAGACAACTTGCACAGAAAAATTGATGTTTTTTCAATTTTTATTGTTTTTTTGCTTGTTTTGGGTTGACTTTTTTATCGGGAATGCGTATGATAAAAGGGTTGATGGTCGGAAGGAGGGGGTGCGTGAATGGCGTTTGGAGATGAAAAGACCGCACAGCCACTGGACTGGCTGGCAGAAGACCGGCAACACCGTCAAACGGTTGCGGAAGAAGAGTGGCACCGTTCGGAGAAAAAGCTGAAGATCCGCCGATGGATAGCCGTGGCGATCCTGCCGGTGCTTGCTATAGGGATCGGGGCATTTTTGACGGCGGTGCGGGTAGTGATCCCCGCTATGCAGTATGACAAAGCGACAGAGGCATTGTCCAATGGCAGATACGAAGAGGCCTATGTCGGATATAAGAAGATCGGTGACTATAAGGACAGTGCGGTGCAGGCGGCGCAATTACTGGCGGCGCATCCTACCGTTGCGCAGTTGGGCGATATCCTGTCTTTCGGATCGTATGAGCAGGACGGACAGAAGGAGAACGGGAAAGAACCGATCGAATGGGCAGTGCTGGGGAGAGACGGCGATACCGCCATGCTGATCAGTCGCTACTGCCTGGACAGTCATGTCTATCATAAGGATTACGTGGATATCACATGGGAAAAGTCCAGTATCCGTGAATGGCTGAATAAGGATTTTCTCAATGCCGCCTTCACTTGGGAACAGCAGCAGTTGTTGTTGTCCACCCCGGTGCTGAATGAGAGCAATGAGGAATATGAGATCGGCGGCGGCAAAAAAACGGTCGATAAAGTTTTTTGCCTGTCCATCGAGGAGGCTCGCCGCTATTATGTCGGTGATGAAGACCGGTTGGGAGCGCTGACACCCGCTTTGGAATCAACGGGAAAAGTTGCCGCTCCGAGAGGGAACGGTCGGTGGTGGCTTCGTTCTCCCGGCTCAGGAGGTGCTTTCGCCGCCTTTGTGGAAGTCAGTGGTGAGATCGTACCGTTCGGAGAATATGTCAACAGCGATGCGATCGCCGTTCGCCCGGTGATCTGCATTGATTTGAACGAAATACAGTAAGAGATATTTGGGAGGAAATGATTATGAACGCTACAACCTGTCTGAACGCTATCCGTGAGAATATGAAAAAGGCCGTTGTGGGTAAGGACGAAGTGATCAACGAGCTGCTTATTTCGCTGATCTGCTCTGGTCACGTGCTGGTGGAGGATCTGCCCGGCTTGGGGAAAACCACACTGGTTTCCTCGCTGGCTGCCTCGCTTGGCTGTAGTTTCCAGCGTATCCAGTTCACGCCGGATGTGTTGCCGTCGGATATTACCGGTTTCAATATGTACCAGATGCAGACCGGTGAGCAGATATTTCATGCCGGCAGTGTGATGAACCAGATCGTGCTGGCGGACGAGATCAACCGTGCCAGCCCCAAGACACAGTCCGCTTTGTTGGAGGCGATGCAGGAGCGGCAGGTGACGGTGGATGGGATTACCCATGTACTGCCCCGTCCGTTCATGGTGCTGGCTACCCAGAACCCGGTGGAAATGTCCGGAACATATCCGTTGCCGGAAGCCCAGATGGACCGTTTCCTCATGAGGATCAGTGTCGGTTATCCCACCCACGAGGAGGAGATGGCGATCGTTCAGGGGCATCGCAGTGTTACCGATGTGCCGTCGCTCAACCCGGTGGCTTCTGCCGACGACATTTTGCAGATACAGAAGGCGGTCGAGCAGATTCGTGTCGATGAGGCCGTGGTGGAATATATCGTTCAGATCGTGGAAGCCACCCGTACAGCCGACGGGGTGGTTATGGGTGTCAGCCCCCGTGGTTCTATTGCCTTGACACAGGCGATCTGTGCCCGTGCCATTTTGGAAGGACGGGACTACGCTACACCGGATGATGTCAAAAAACTGGCAGAATGCATTTTGGCACACCGTATCGTGACCAAGAACCGTTCCGGCGCACAGGGTACGGCTGCCCGTGATGTGATCGCCAATATTTTGCGGGATACCCGTGCCCCCAAAAGTCGCTGATATCTCTGTAGCGGGACAGATTTGAGAGAAAGGAAGGATATGCCGTGACCGTCCGTGGGATCATCTGTTTGGCGGTGGATGCCATTCTGCTGGTACTGGCTTTGGGTAGCAGTATCCGGGAATTGGTAGTCATTGCGCTGTTCCTCGGCGTGTTTTTGGTTTTTTCCATGGTGTCATTAGGACTGGCATTGCTGACGCTCAATGCAGACGGTGCGGTAGATGCAACAGAACGTACCCGTGGGGAAGAGGTAGAATATCGCTTTACTCTGCGGGGACCGGTGCTGTTGCCGGTGACCGGTCATGTCACCTTGCTTCCTCCCGGCGGCGACAAGTCCGATGCCAATGCCCGGCATCGCCATGCTTTTGTGTTGCATCCGACTTTTCGTTGGAAGACGGTTTTTTCCGTGACGATGCCATGCGCTCACCGGGGAAGGTGGACGGTGGTGCCGGAATCGCTGCGCTTGCGGGATGTATTCGGACTGTTTTCCGTTCCACTGATCCGGCGGGGACGGCGTCAACCGTTGCCGGTGTCATTATCGGTATTCCCGCAGGTATTCCCATTCCCGACCGTCGAGCGGAATCCGTCCTCGGCAGAGGGCTTCAACCGTTCACTGATGACGAATGCGATCAACGGCGAACTGTTCGGAGATACCCGTGAACAGCGTCCGGGCGATCCGATCAAGCGGATACACTGGAAGCAGAGCGCCCGGATGCAGAAGCTGTTTATCCGGCAGTATGAAGCACAGGAGAATGCACAGATCCTTTTGCTGATGGATGCCGCCTGTGCCGATAAGGATGTATACGGGGTGGCAGATATCGCCACCGAGATCACCGCTTCTCTGGCACAGTACGGTGCCGGGTTGTCCAAGTCCGTACAGGTGATCTTTGTGCGGAATGCCGACAGCACTTTCGGAGAAGATGCTGTGTGGTTACATAACGGGAGGGATTTCCCTCCACTGTTGGAGGCATTGACCGATGTGCCGTTCACGCAGGATGCGATGCCACTGGATGCATGGCAGCTGCGGGATCCCCGGTATATCTGTGCCGGCAGTATTTGGGTGATCACCGACAATCCGTCGGATGCGTTGATAGAAGACCTTGAAATGCTAAGCCGGGAGGGGCGGCAGGTTGGTTGTTTCATTCCCGTCCCGGTCACCGATGAAGCACAGGAAGACGCCCCGGCGGCCTCCTCGACTGCCTTCCGACCGATACGGATACTCGGATCGGATGAGATCATCCGAAAGGTGGGTGATCTGTTATGAATCTGACAAAGAGATCTGCCGATGACATCGTGAGTGTCGGACGGGAGCGGGAATCAGTCGCCGAATTGCTGTGGGACGCATTCTGCTGTTGGATGATCGCAGTAGGCACTTGCTTATTGCAGGATGTGCAGATGCCTTTCCCGGTCGGCTGGCACACGGTGCTGCTCGAAACGCTGATCACCGTTGCGGCAGTGACTGCGATCACCCGAAAAAAGTACATTTTGGCGTTGTCAGCATTTGGCGGCGTAGCGGTCGCCATGGTGCTGGTCATGTTGTTGCGTATTCCCATCCTGGACATTGCGAAGGATACCGTCACCCTGTTAGGATGGTGGTTCTTTGACGTTAAGGTCGATGAAGGTCTGCTGGTAGCGGAAAATCTGCACATTCTTCACGGATTGTTCAATGTCGGGATCAGCATTCTGATGTTTTTGGTCGTGCGGCTTACCCGTTCTGCTTTGGTCCCGGTAGTTGTCTGTGCGATCTGCTTTATCGGGACATTGGCATTTGGCGAGCCGGATAACAATGTTTGGGCGGCGGTCGCTTATTTGGTGGGATGTTTCCCCATCATTGCCCGTGCACAGTACAGTGGACGACGCCTCTTCTCCAAGAAAGAAAAATACCGTCCCATGGGTAACCGGGCGACGGTGGTTACTATTGCCAGTTTTCTGTGCATCGGTGTTGCCGTCCTGCTGATGCTGATCCTGCCGGAGGATGTGCAGGGATTACGCAACCGGGTATGTGCCGACTGGACGGCAGATATGCAGACGGTCACGAGTGCTTATACCAATGACCAGCGTACACTGGAATCGCCCTCTTTGCGTGACTTGGGACTTCAGCCTTATAAGACCCGGTTGGGCGGCACGGTGAAGATGCCTGAAAATAAGATTCTGGCGGTGACGGATGCCCCGGCAGAGAGTCTTTTGAGGGTGACCGCCTATGATACTTTCACAGGTAAAAAGTGGAAAAAGACATTCTCCACCGCCTATCGTATCAACGGTCCGTGGGATAAAACACAAACACAAATGCTGTCGGGACTGGCGGTGAAGGACCCGCAGTGGAAGTCACAGGTCTACCGGCAGGGAGAGACGATGACCTTTACTGTCACCCTGGAGGAGAACACGAATTTTCTGCCGGTGCCGGAACAGATGAGCACATTCACCGAAAATACCGCTTCTGTCAACCCGGTGGTGTTTAATCGCAACGGGGAGGTCGTTTCTTATTTCGGATTCAAAGAGGGCTACAGTTATTCGGTAGAGACGGTGAAGTACCCATTGGACACCACTGAGCTGACCTATGAGATCTTCAATCTTTTTCATACGATGGGATCTGAGCAGAAGGATACCCTCTATTCGGACAAAAAACAGATGGCTGCCTTCCTGAAGCTACCCCGTGGTTATTCCAAGGTTGCCAGGGAAATCGCTCAGGAGATCGCCGGCGATTACAACTTCCCGGAACAGCAGGCATCGGCACTGGCCCGTTAT
>JAZLKY010000044.1:0-2061 GCA_045597885.1 Acutalibacteraceae bacterium
CTGTATTCACTGTGTACGTGCAGATGGACAAAGTTCTCCACCGTCCGTCCTCCCTTTCTCTATCAGGTGTCGGCTTCCAGCTCTGCGGCGATCGCCATCAGTTTTTGGATGCGGTGATTGACACCGCTCCGGCTCAACGGCGGTGTCAGCGATTCGCCCAATTCCCGCAAAGACATGTCGGGATTCTCCACCCGCAGGACTGCCAACTCCCGCAACCCATCCGGCAGAACATGCAGTCCTGCTTTTTGCCGGATGGATTCGACGGCACGCACCTGTTCGGCGGCAGCGGCTACTGTTTTGTCAATGTTGGCATTGGTGCAGTTGAAGCGTCGGTTAGTGTCGTTGCGGATGCTTTTGACCATTTTGACATTCATCATTTCCAGTGCCGCACGGGGAGCACCGAGGAAGGTCAGACAGTCTTCAATCCGCTCGCTTTCTTTCATATAAAGGACGTGACCGCCGTTCCGTCCGGTGGATTTGACATTGATCCCCATTTCACCCATCAGCGCTGACAGGTCACGGGTGAGATTGTAATAAGGGACACTGAATTCGAGATGATAGTCGTTCTTCGGGTCGGTCACTGCGCCGCAGGCAAGGAAGGCTCCCCGCAGGAATGCCCGTCCGCATTCATCGCAGTCTAAATTGGCACGGTTGAGGCGGATGGAAACATCCTGTTGGCTGTGACCGAAGGTTTCCAGTATTTTTTTACGGTCAGTCGGATCGCAAAACCGGCGGCTTTGCAGTACCGTGCGGCGGCGCACCGTCCCGGCTTCGGGCGGCTTTACGCCGCACACGGCGGTGATCAGTCTCTCATACAGGGCGGCGACTGACGGCTGCTCGGCCTGCAAGGAAATATCTTCCCCGGAGAATGCGTGACCGCATTCCAGCAGAGCGTATGCCTGGGCTTTCCGGCAGCAGGGCTTTTCGGGGATCACTGCCGCCAGTTCATTTTTCACATCGGCGGAAAAAGACAAGCCTCCGCCTCCTCTCTGTATCAGTTCTTTTCGATATCCCGGTGGTCAACGATCACCCGACTGCCGCGTGATCCGAGGTGAGCCGCCAGTTCGGCCGCTATGGTGACCGAGCGGTGCTTGCCGCCGGTACAGCCGATGGCGATGATCAACTGTGTCTTTCCTTCATTCTCATATTGCGGGATGAGGTAGTCCACCAGTGGATACAGCCGCTCCAGAAATCCTTTGGTCTCTTCCGGTGTCAGCACATAGTCCCGTACTGCCTTGTCCAATCCGGTTTTATGCTTCAGTTTCGGGACATAGAAAGGGTTGGGAAAGCATCGCACATCAAACATCAGATCGGCTTCCGCCGGGAATCCGTACTTGAAACCGAATGACATACAACGGATGACCATACCGGCGGTCTGCCCATCGGAGAACATGGCAACGATCTGCTGCTTTAGTTGGGTGGGACTTAACTGAGTGGTATCCAGCCGGTAGTCGGCGGTCTGCGCCAACGGAGCCAGCAGGGAACGTTCCTGCCGGAGCGCCTCATCGGTGGAGCTGCTGATCCCTGCCAACGGATGCTTGCGCCGTGTCTCTTTGTACCGGCGGCACAGCACCTCATCTGCGCAGTCGAGGAACAGGATGCGGTATGCCTGCCCGCCGTCCCGCAAGATCTGCAGGTTCTGCCGCAGATCTTCGAACATATTACCGCTACGGGCATCCATTACCAAAGCGACCCGCTTGATCGGCTCACTGCTCTGACTGCACAGTTCCGCAAAGCGGGGCATTAGTTTCGGCGGCATGTTGTCAACGCAGTAAAATCCGATGTCCTCCAATGCCCGTATTGCCTGCGATTTTCCTGCTCCCGACATGCCGGTCACGATGATCAGTTCCACCGTTATACCTCCTCAAACTCACCGACAAATCGCACTTCCGGTTCGATGGCTATGCCGGTATCGTCAAAAATCTTTTGCTGTACTTCCTGACAGAGCTTCTGTACATCGGCGGCGGTCGCTTTGCCCCGATTGATCACAAATCCGGCGTGCTTTTCACTGACAGCAGCTCCTCCGATCTGCTTGCCTTTCAGTCCGCACTGCTCGATCAG
>JAZLKY010000045.1:0-2569 GCA_045597885.1 Acutalibacteraceae bacterium
CGGGACATTCCGAATACGATGCCCGCACATTAGAAAAGGAATATCTGCGGGACAAGGCGGCAGGGCTTCCCATCACCGTGCCGGAGAACTATTATCCCAACGATGATGACACCCTGCCCCCGATGATGAGTTGGCGTTCCAGCGCCCATATGCTGTTTGCCAACTGGCTCAACTATTTTGTCTATCAGACGACGCCGTTCGACCTGAAAGAACTGGGCTGACAGGAGGAAGACCATGACCGTTGCAGAATTACTGACACAAAAAACCGTTTCTGTTTCCTTTGAGGTGTTCCCTCCGAAGACTACCGCCAATTTTGAATCGGTACGCACCGCCACCGAGGAGATTGCCCGCCTGCAGCCGGGATTTGTCAGCGTGACCTACGGTGCAGGCGGCGGCACAAGCGAGTACACTCTCGCCATTGCCGAAAACATACAAAAGCAATACGGCATCCCCGCAATGGCACATCTGACCTGCGTATCGTCCACCCGTCAGACGGTGGCCCAGCGCACCCGTGCCAGGCGTGAGGCGGGCATATGCAATGTCATGGCACTGCGGGGAGATATCCCGCCAGATCCCGCCGACAGTGATCGCACCGGGTGGGACTATCACTATGCGGCAGAACTGGTGCGGGAACTGAAAGCCTCCGATGGCGATTTTTGCGTGGGCGGGGCGTGCTATCCCGAAATCCACCCGGAAAGCACCGATCAACGGCAGGACATCCGCCATCTGAAAGAAAAGGTGGATGCCGGCTGTGATTTTCTTACCACCCAAATGTTTTTTGACAACAATCTGTTCTATAACTTCCTGTTCAAGATCCGGGAGGCGGGCATCACCGTCCCCATTCTGCCCGGAATCATGCCCATCACCAATGCCAATCAGGTGGAACGGGCGGTAAAACTGTCCGGCTCCTTTATGCCGCAACGGTTCAAAAGTCTGGTCGACCGTTTCGGCGGTGATCCGGCGGCAATGAAACAGGCAGGCATCGCCTACGCCACCGATCAGATCATCGACCTGTTCGCCAACGGCATTTTCCATGTTCATGTCTACACCATGAACAAGCCGGATGTGGCGGCGGCGATCCTGCAAAATCTGTCTGCCGTCATCGGAAAGACATTCGAATGAAACGAAGGAGAACGCCATGACCACGCTGTCGCTCCCGCTCCCCCCGCCTGAAATAAAAGAGATCCGCCGTTATGCGGGCTGTCCCGCCGGTGCGGATGAGATGCTCTCGGCGTGTTTGGCGGAGATCGGAGAACTGACCTGCCGGGTATGCTTTGCACAGTATCCTGTCACACCGACGGCGTCGGGGCTTGATCTCGGTTTTGCGGTAACCGATTCCGCCGATCTTAAAAAGGCACTGACCGGTTGTGACGGCATTCTGCTGTTTGCGGCAACGGTGGGGCTGTTGTCCGACCGTCTGGTTGCCCGTTATGAACGCCTGTCCCCCGCCAAAGCCGTGTGGCTCAACGCCATCGGTGCAGAGCGGGTAGAAGCGGGATGCAATGTCTTCTGCCGCCGGCAGGGAGAACTGCTATCGGCAGAGGGAAAGAGTCTGCGTCCCCGGTTCAGTCCGGGATATGGTGATCTGCCACTCGCCCTGCAACGGGATATCTTTGCGGCACTGGACTGCCCCCGGCAGATCGGTGTCACACTGGGCGACAGTCTGCTGATGATCCCGTCAAAATCGGTCACCGCCATTGCCGGGATATCCAAAGAAAGGAATATTTGACCATGACACTGCGTGAACATCTGCACAACGGATTCCTCCGTTTAGACGGGGGAACGGGAACGCTGTTACAGGCGGCGGGACTGCCGGCAGGCACCCCGCCCGAAGAATGGAATCTGACACACCCGGCGGAACTGACCGAGATCCACCGGGCTTATTTTAATGCGGGCAGTGAGGCGGTCGCCACCAACACATTTGGCGTCAATCCACTGAAATATCCGGCAGAAACGGTGGAACAGACCGTCATGGCGGCGGTCGGGAATGTCCGCCGTGCGGCACAGACCTCTGTCGGAAAACAGGAAAAATACGCTCTGCTCGATATCGGTCCCACCGGGCGATTGCTTGCCCCTTTGGGCGATCTGGATTTTGAGGCGGCGGTAAATGCCTTCGCCACTGTCGTGCGGGCAGGCGTAAAAGCCGGTGTGGACGGCATCCTCATCGAAACGATGAACGACTGCTACGAAACCAAAGCCGCCCTGCTGGCAGTCAAGGAGAACTGTGATCTGCCGGTATTGGTGTCCAATGCCTACGGAGAGGACGGACGGCTGATGAGCGGCGCCGATCCGGCGGTGATGGTCGCCATGTTGGAGAGCATGGGTGCCGATGCCATCGGCGTGAACTGCTCGTTGGGCCCCGATGCGTTGACACCGACCGTAGAACGCTATCTCGAACTGGCGTCCGTCCCGGTCATCTGCAAGCCGAACGCCGGTCTTCCCCGCGTTGAAAACGGTCACACCGTCTATGATGTATCCCCGGCAGAATTCGCCGCACAGATGAAAGAACTGATCGAAAAAGGGGTGCGGTGCTTCGGCGGGTGCTGCGGCACTACCCCGGACTATATTC
>JAZLKY010000046.1:0-4504 GCA_045597885.1 Acutalibacteraceae bacterium
CTTTGTCAAGCCGACCGGGACAGCAGCGACACTTTGCACTGCTTGTCCCAAAGATGCCAAGTCCCGGATAGAACGGTCCAATTCTTCGCCGTCATTATAGCCCGGCACCAACACCATTTGGCACTGCACCTTCAGTCCCGCTTCGGTAAACCGACGAAGTGTCGACAGACATTCTCCGGCAAATCGGTTGTTCATCATCCGGCACCGCAGTTCCGGATTGGTCGTATGGACCGAAATGTTGATGGGGCTGATATGCATCTCGATGATGCGGGATATCTCCTGCTCTGTCAGATTGGTCAGTGTGATGTAATTGCCAAATAGAAATGAAAGACGGCTGTCATCATCCTTGAAATACAGACTGTCCCGCATGCCGGGCGGCAGTTGATCAATAAAGCAGAAAATACAGTTGTTCCGACAGGAGCGCTGTTCATCCATCAGATAGGTCTCAAATTCAAGACCGATCTCTTCAAATTCTTCTTTATCCAATCGGATACGCCGCTTCTTCCCCCCGGAAAGAACGGTCAACTGCAGTTTGCGATCGGGAATGAAAAAACGGTAATCCAGCACATCCCGGATCGCCCTGCCGTTGATCGACACCAATTCATCACCGGCGCTGATCCCTGCCCGATCTGCCGGGCTGGCGGGAGTCACTGCTTTTACGGTAACTGCCATAGATACAAACCGTTCCTTTCTAACGGATCAGGGGGTGTAAAAAAACCAAGTTTTTTTACACCCCCGCTTTTCAGTTCCATACTGTCTGACCTGTCACAGGAAAACGTCTGTCCCCTGCGGACAGTGATCAATCGCCAACCTTGACGATCTGCTTGCCATCGTAATAGCCGCAGTTGCCGCACAACCGATGAGCACGCTTATACTCGCCGCACTGCGAACACTTTACCAGCGTCGGCGCATCCAGCTTCCACAGATTATTACGTCTCTTGTCACGCCGGGCCTTGGAACTTTTTCTCTTGGGTACCGCCATTGTCAGCACCTCCTTGCATTGATGAAAGGTAGTTAGTTGAGTAACTGCTTCAGAACCGCTAAGCGGGGGTCTTCCCTCTTGGCAGAACAGCCACAGGCGCCCTCGTTGAGGTTCTTGCCGCACTGGGAACACAATCCACGGCAATCCTCCCGGCAAAGGCTTTTGTACGGCAGTTCAAGAAAGACATCCGCCTGCACCAGATCGTCCAACGGCAGTTGATAGTCCTCCAACAGAACGTGGTCACTGTCCTCATTTTCGAGAGATGCCACCAGAATATGCTCCATTGGAATCTCGTAGTCACGGGAGAACGGAGAAAGACATCGGTCACAACAGCCCTCAAAGGTAAAGATCACCTTAGCGGACAACCGTACCACACCGGCACGGGCAACGATCTCCCCCACCACCCGAACAGGAGCAGTGAATGGATACCTCCGTTGAAACTCCACCGACCGAAAATCCAATGCTGTATCAATTGGAAGGACCGAAGCCTCCCCCATGAACAGCGCTCTGCATTGCACAAGCATAGTTCACCTCAAGCATCACCATGGTATTATATAGGTAATTCGCCCATTTGTCAATAGCGAAATGCAAATTACTTAAAAATATTTCAATCCGTCGGCCCATCTACAGCCTTAAGCGGTTCATACGGTTCTGCTGGCGCATCACCAATATCCCGCACGATGATGAACGGTGTCAGTTCATCATCCTGGCCCGCCGGATTGTCCCGGATACGCTCCGCCAGTGCCGTGTCATCTGTGCCGTTCAGATCGGGAGATTTACCCAAAATCTCCACATCAATATCATTTGCATCAACCAAAATGCAACTAATGCCCAGTGTCTCATACACACGGGCGCAAACCTTTTCCGGTTCTTTCGGATTCAGCACGGCAAGCGTATGATAGGTATCAAATGCGGAGTGACTGTAAAATCCGTCGATCCCCGCCACATCCTGTCCGACGATCTGATAGAAAACGCCACGCTTACCGAACACCCGTGCCACCGCTCCGCAGAAAACCGCCCACAGGATCAACGGCAATCCTTTCATATTGATCGCCAACTGCAGCTTGTACGGCTCGTCCATACCGATCCCATTATGGTTGCTGGTGGCAAATTTAGAGAGGAACTTCGCCCAAAAGCTCAACCGGACATCCTCCATTTTTACCGTGTTGTCCTGACACATGGAGATCACCTTTTCACCCAGTGTCACAACATCGCCCGGCTGAACCAGTGGCAAAACATACCGGCGCAAAATGTCGATAAAATCCTCGCCACGTTCGATAAAGTGGGTCTTGACGGCGTACCGCTCATAACGGACACCTGCCACCTCCCGCACACCACGGATATAGTAAGTGATCCCGTCCTTCTCCCGCTCATTTGATTTCAGATTTCGGTTTCCTTCGTACCAGATCGCCATGACGTCCGACCGTCCCTTCCCGATTTCAAGAAGGGGCTGTGATAGATGCAGCCCCTTCCGTTTCTTGCAGTATTATCTTTTCGTCCGGGGGTTATTCCTCAGATCTCCTCGGCAAACTCTGCAATATGTGCCGGGATCTCATCCTTTGCCGCAGACACGGACATGACAATGTTGGTGTCCAGTTTGCTCAATTTCTCGACAAATGCCTCCAACCCGCTCAAATCACCGGCGATCTTCAGTACGGAATCGACAAAAATATCCGTGATATCATAGTTTCCGGCACACATACCGGCAATGAATCCGTACAGGCTGTCATATCCTTTGACAGCATAATCCTCCGCCGCCACCAGACGGGCTTTGTGACTGAGATCGTAAGTCAGTGTATTGTCCTTTTCAATAAAAACCACATTCCCTTTGGACTGGTCCACCGCTGTGTTGCACATCGCCATCAGGCGCTTGGTTTTACCGGAACCTTTGTGGCCGAGAATGAGTGTGATCATAGTGTTGTCCTCCTAAAGTTTAATATATTGGATAACCGCCGAAGCGGGAATTCCCTGTCTTTACCGTCCCAAACGGGCCTCCAGTTCCGCCTTGGCGGACTCGTATCCCGGCTTACCCAGCAGGGCAAACATATTCTTTTTATAGCTCTCCACACCGGGCTGATTGAAAGGATTGACACCCAACATATAGCCGGAAACCGCACACGCTTTCTCAAAGAAATAGATGAGGTAGCCCAAATTCTTCTCGTCCATTGCTTCGACATCCAGCACCAGGTTAGGTGTTCTGCCATCGGTGTGAGCAAGGACTGTCCCCTCATATGCCTTCTCATTGACAAAGGACAGTGGCTTCCCGGCAAGGAAATTCAATCCGTCGCCATTCTCCGTTTCCTCCTCGATGAGCAGATCCTTCTGCAGCCGGTCAAATCTGACCACCGTTTCAAACAAAATGTTGGAGCCGTCCTGGACAAACTGTCCCAAGGAGTGCAGGTCGGTAGAATAAATAACGGAATCCGGCAACAAGCCCTTGCCGTCCTTGCCTTCGCTCTCTCCGAACAACTGCTTCCACCATTCGTTCATCATCGCATACTGCGGCTCATAACTGACCATCAGCTCGACCGCCATACCCCGACGGTGCAATGCCGTGCGGGCGGCGGCATACCGATAGGCATCATTGGCATCCAGTGACGGGTCGGACAAAGCCAAGCGGGCATCAGCCGCCCCCTGCATCAAGGCGTCGATATCGCATCCTGCCACCGCTATCGGCAACAAGCCCACCGCAGTCAAAACGGAGAACCGTCCGCCGACATCATCCGGCACGACAAAAGTTTCGTATCCTTCTCTGTCTGCCAAATTCTTGAGCGTGCCTTTTTCACGGTCGGTGGTGACATATATTCTGCCAACCGCCTCCTCATGACCGCAGGTCTTTTCCAAATATTTGCGAAAAACCCGGAAAGCAATGGCGGGCTCGGTGGTCGTGCCGGACTTGGAGATCACATTCACCGACACCCGTTTCCCTTCGCAGATCTCCAGCAGTTCACTCAACTGTGTGCCGGATATCGTATTGCCGGCGAAGAAAATTGCCGGCGTATCTTTCCGCTTGAAATTATAATTGTTGGATTTCAAAAACTCAATGGCAGCCCTTGCCCCCAAATACGAGCCGCCGATACCGATGACGATGAACACATCTGTATCCGCCTTTATGCGTGCCGCCGCCGCTTTGATGCGGTCGAACTCCTCTCTGTCATAGTTGACGGGAAGATCCAACCATCCCAAGAAATCATTTCCGGCGCCCGTACCGTTGTGGAGCATATCATGCGCCAAACGGACACTTGGTGCCAATGCGGCGATTTCTGCCTGACTGATAAAAGATTCTGCATACCGGGTGTTGAGTTTTACTGCCATGGATACCGACCTTTCTGTTCCTTCGCTTTTTCACTTCTATTTTACACGATATTTTCTGATATTGCAATGCTTTTTTTGGAAATACTTGTGTTTTTTTAACAAATTACCGCAATAGTTCCGACACTAATACGGCATACCCCCAACGGAAGTTTTTCTTCGGCACTGCCGCCGCCGTGCGGATGGGATATTCTCCGACCGTTTCCCCGT
>JAZLKY010000047.1:0-1193 GCA_045597885.1 Acutalibacteraceae bacterium
TATCCGCTTTTTCTATTACTGCCACATTTTCAATGTGTAAATTCTGCAGCATTCTGTATCCGTTACCTTTCTTCTGCTTTTAGCACCTCTGAATTTCAAAGGTTGCCCTTATTGATCATTCTGTTTAATTCCAGCACCAAATCTTCCGCATCCCGCTCACTGGTGACGATACAAATAAAAGTGTCCTCGCCGGCAAGCGTCCCGATCACCTGTTTCCAATGCAAGGAATCCATCGCCGCACATGCCGCCTGTGCCATCCCACTGATACAATGAACGACAACAATGTTTTGAGCATACTGGACATTGATGACGGCTTCGGAAAAGATCGAATGAAACTTTGCCGAGATCGCCGGAGGATTACCTTTGGCGACACCATAACAGTAGCCACCGTTGGGATCCGGCGTTTTCACCAACCGCAGTTCTTTGATATCTCTGGATACGGTAGCCTGCGTTACACGGTATCCTTCATTTTCGAGCAATTTTTGCAGTTCTTCCTGCGTTTCGACCGGATGGGCATTGATGAGTTCCAAAATTTTAGCGTGCCGTCTTGTTTTCATCCTTCTGTCCGCTCCTTTTCTGTCGGCTCCGTGCGGTGACCGATCAATTTTTCGCCAAATACATCATAAAACGTATGAGATTTCAGCCGGATCAATCTGGCACAGGTGACAGATTTCCTTACGGTGACAGTCTCGTACGCCGCCAGAGGGACATTATCTTCCCCATCCACCGTAACGAATGCCTTCTGCTGTCCTGCGGACTCTGCCCGCACAGACAGCACGGCATCCGGCGGCAGAACATAGGACTTGGGGGCAATAGAATGGGGACATATCGGTGTCAACAGCAAGCAATCTACAGCCGGATCGACTACAGGACCGCCTGCTGAAAGAGAATAGGCAGTCGACCCGGTGGGCGTTGATACGATCACACCATCAGCACGGCAGTTCAGCACCGGCACGCCACGGTCCGATATAGTGATATCCACCAGCTGAGACATTGCTCCACGGGATATCACCGCTTCATTGATAGCAAGAAAACGGTTTTCTTCCTCCTGCCTGTTGACAGTAACCGAAAGCAACAGACGTTCCTCGATACTATATTCGCCGGCTTTCAGCAATGACAGTTGATCCAATTCATTTTTCTCCAAGCCGGCTAAGAACCCTAAATGACCGCCGTTGATCCCCAAAACAGGGCAT
>JAZLKY010000048.1:0-2996 GCA_045597885.1 Acutalibacteraceae bacterium
CAGCCAATCTTTCGACCTCTTCAGGAGGAGTATAAGAGATTACCAAAATAGGCTTTTCGATGCCCGCCTCTCGCAACTCAATCGCTTCTTCTAAATTGGAAACCCCAAACCAATCAATCCCCTGTTTGTCAAGTGCCTTTGAGATCGGAACAGCACCATGCCCATATGCATCGGCTTTAACGATCCCCATCAGCAGACATTTGGAAGAAAGCTTACTCCGAATAACATCATAATTATTACGCAAACAATCCAAATTGATCTCTGCCCATGTTCGACGCAAAAACTCCATTACAAAAATCCACTCGATTCCAAAGCATTATTTCAGCAAACATTCTACAGCATCAACAGCGGGGGTCAATTCGTCACAAACAACTCGTTCGATCTCCCCGTTATCGCAAAGAGAAGCAACAGTTGCGTCCATCGGTAGTTTTGCCAGTATAGGCAAATGCAAGGTCGACGCCGCTTCAATCAAGGCTTTACCGTCACCAAACAAGGGGATTTGTTTTCCGCAATCAGGGCAAAGGACATAACTCATGTTTTCTATAAAGCCCAAAACGGGAACATGGAGTAATTCAGCCATTTTCTGTGCTTTATCCACGACCATTTGTACTAAAGCCTGCGGTGTGGAAACGATCAGATTTCCATCCAACGGAATACTTTGATATACCGTTAACGGAACATCACCTGTTCCGGGCGGCATATCAATCAGAAGATAATCCAAATCTCCCCAAACCACATCGGTCCAAAACTGTTTTACCGCACCGGCCAAAACCGGTCCCCTCCATACAACCGGCTGAGTGGCATCTTCCAGCAACAAATTGACAGACATCACTTTGATCCCCATATGAGTCTCTTCGGGCAAAATACCCAACTCATTTCCTTCAGCACGGCGGTCAATACCAAATGCCTTCGGAATAGACGGTCCGGTAATATCAGCATCCAAAACGCCGACCTTATAGCCACGCCGGGCAAGCATTACCGCCAGAATAGCCGTAACCGATGATTTACCAACACCGCCTTTTCCACTTGAAACAGCTACTACTTTTTTGATTTGGCTGTACTGATTCAGTTGGGCACGAAGATCTTGTTCTTCGCATTTTTGACTGCAATTACTGCAATCATGAGTGCATTCGCTCATTTCTTCCGTCTCCTTATTTGATAATTATAATAGTTTTTCATTATAGCATGCCCGTACGCCGCCAATAAATTTCGGTCGGGTTCTGGCACAGATCAGTATCGCTTCACCAATACGTTTGGAGGATAAACGAACCGGGACAGCCACATCACGAAGATGCATACCAATCAGTGTCCCTCCGATATCCATTCCGGCATGCGCGCGAACACTTTCCACGGCAACCGGTTCACTAAAACGATTCCAAACCGTTGTGGCAAAAGATCCGCCCGCTTTCGGTTGAGGGACAACATTCACTATGTCAATACCCAACAGGTCGGCGGTTTCTTTTTCGACTATCAAAGCCCTGTTTAAATGTTCACAGCACTGAGCAGCCAATCGGATCCCCCGTTCTTCCAGCTCAGGAAGCAATCCGTCTACAATAGCGGCAGCGGCTTCCATACTGGATCCTGTGCCGATCCTTTCGCCCAGGACTTCACTGGAAGAACAACCGACGACAAGAATATCTCCTGCTTTTAACCGGGAAATATTCAGCAGTTCTGTCACTGCTGTACGAGTCTGTTCCGTCAAAAATGATTCTGTCATATTGATCAAGTCCTTTTTATGATTTTACCGATTCTTCCACACTGGCAATCAAGAGATCATAAACCGACGCCAAAGCCCGAAACCCACTGCACAGTGTTTCCGGCAGATCCCGACGGGAAACGAAACCGGAGGATTCGGTTCGCATCAAATTGACCGAGCGACAATCGTACAACGGGCGTAACAGTTCGGGAATATCATCGGTACTGCGGCGACGGGCATACGGCTCTCCGCCAAGCTCAAACCCGGCACGACGTGCCTGTAACAAAGCCTCCGTCATCTTGCCGCAATTTTTTTCCGTGTTTTTTCTCAGAATACGCATAATTTCCGGAGAGGCACTGTAAAATCCTAATCCCCACTCCGTACGTCGAATGGAAAAATCCAAATAGAACGCAGGTAAACAATAGTTCCAAGCCTTTTTATCCCGCAAAAAAGCGATCCACATGTTCTCCCGGTACAATGATTTGTCGCGGGAATAGCGGGTATCCCGCCGGACACGGCTGACACATCCGTTCGTCAGTGGATTAACGATCAGCAAAGGATCAATGGAGAGGATCGTCGGCGCCAAATCAGAAACCAAATGCCGAAGAGGCTCGATCACGCCCGAACGAATGACTGCCTTATTATCTTCATAAAAGGACTTGCTGTCATGGAAACGATTCTCAGCAAGCAAAAACAAGCAATCGTCTGTAATCCCTTCAAAAGAATAGTCCACTCTTGTCATCCTCTTTTCTGCGGGACCGGTAACTGAGCAAGTACGATAGCAACAGCCATCAGCGCACATCCCAGTATCTCATATATTCCCAATGCGTGACCGCCTATGATCCACCCCGCCAAAGCACCGAAAACCGACTCTAAGCTCATCAGCAAAGAAGCTGTGGTGGGATCGGTATCTTTCTGAGCAATTATTTGTAGTGTATAGGCAACACCACTGGATATCAAACCCAAATACAGTAACTCTGTCAAATGATCACCGACCGCAGAAAGGGTAGGTGTTTCAAAAATGAACATCAGTGGAATATTAAGAATGCCGACCACTAAAAATTGAATACAGGACAACCGTACGCCGTCGACCTGCGGTGAAAAATGATCAACCAACAGGATCTGAACTGCAAACATCAACGCACAAGATAAGAGCAGAAGGTCGCTGATATCAAACCCCGTCTCCCCCTTAGCACACAATAAATACAATCCCGGAACAGCAACAGCAACGCCGATCCAATTAAAAACAGTGACACGTCGATGAAGACAACTACCGAGTAAAGGGACCAATACGATATAC
>JAZLKY010000049.1:0-10315 GCA_045597885.1 Acutalibacteraceae bacterium
CAACTGGTCGGCATCCTCTACCGGGATGCCGACCGTTATTTTTTTCTGTTCTTCATCGGGCAGGGTCTGCACATAGGTATCAAACACCTGCATGGGGAAGGCATCTCCTCCCTCAAAAACCGCCACCTTCCCTTCCCATTCTGCAATAACGTATTTCGGCTCATTTGCATTTTCCGGCATTTCATACGGCAGAATGACTCGGAAAATGACAAACAGGGAGATGGCGACGATCAACAACGAGACCGCCAACGACAGGATCACCGATCGCCATGTACTGCTCATTTTAACGCCTCCGTGACCGGCGGCTTTTTTTGTTTAACGGCGCCCCCGGTTCTGTCAGTATGAGCAAAAGGGCGGGAATTATACATTTTGGCAAGAAAAAAAGGAAAAAATCCCGTTTTTTTGCCGCTAAAAGCGTAAAAGGGGTTTGACAAAATCGTGTTTTTGCAATACTATTAATGTGGTTGGTTGTTTGGGAGTTTCGCCATGATAAGGAGGAAAAACCACATGGCAAATGATAGAAAAAGAAAACGCTCTCTGTCTCAACGGATCGGGGACGCTTTTCGAAATTTCGGGACATTGTTCCGCCGGGGGACAACGGGGAAAACCGCCAGAAAACAATTACGGAAAAAGACACTCCGGTTAATATTGACCGTGATCCTTATCGGCGTGATCTCTGCGTGCATCGTCGGCAGTGTGATGGTCATCTATATTGTCAACAGTTTTGATGCGGATTCCTATTTGCCGAAATTGGGCAAGATGTCTATGGAGAACCGGTCGGTCATCTATGTCAAGGACAGCAATGACCAATGGGTGGCATATCAGAACCTGCTCGGCGGCAATTCCGTGTGGATAGACCTGGCGGAGATCCCGGTCAATATGCAGAATGCCATCATCGCCATTGAAGACGAGCGGTTTTGGGATCATGACGGGGTGGATCTGAAGCGTACCGTTGCCGCTATGGGCAATTTGGCGATGAACCGATTGTTCCATCTCGGCTCGACGGAGTACGGCGGTTCTACTATCACCCAGCAGTTGATCAAGGTCACCACGCAGAATAAGGATCACAGTATCAAGCGGAAGATCAACGAGATCCTGGCGGCTATTGAATTGGAGCGCAACCGCAGTACCAAGCAGCAGGTGCTGGAGGCGTATCTCAACAACATGCCCATGACGGGAGATCTGGTAGGCGTGGGGATCGCCGCACGGTACTATTTTGCCAAGGAGGCGAAAGACCTTGATTTGGCAGAATGTGCTGTTTTGGCGAGCATTACCAACAACCCCAGCACCTATAACCCGTATACGCACCCGGAGAATCTCCGCCAGCGACAGCGACTGGTGCTGGCGAAGATGTATGAACTGGGCTTTATTACCAAAGATGAGTATATCCAGGCGGTCAATGAAGAGTTGGTCTTTAAGAGTAGTGCTGTCCATCAGCAGATACAGGATTATTATGTTGATCAGGTCGTGGAGGATGTGATCAATGATCTGATGGAAGAATATGGGTACACATACAATTATGCCGAGAATATGGTGTACTACGGCGGATTGAGCATTTATTCCGCCGAGGATCCGGCACAACAGGCGGCTATTGAAGCAATTTTTGCCAACGATGATAACTACCCCGCCCATCGGGAAAAGGACCAGGAAGACCCGCAGAGCGGATTTATGGCGGTGGATTATACCGGGCGGGTGATCGCTACCGTCGGCGGTCGGGGGACAAAGGATGCCAACCGGGTGTTCAACCGGTCGACACAGGCGAAGCGTTCTCCCGGTTCTTCTATCAAGCCGTTGACTTCCTACGGTCCGTCTATTGCGCTTGATCTGGTGCATTATTCTTCTTTTGTGCGGGATGCGCCGATCACCCTGCGTAACGGGACGAAGTGGCCGCATAACTATGAGGCACGGGGAACTCCCGACAACGGCAATGTGCTGTTGGGTGTAGCCCTGCAAAAATCGCTCAATACGGTAGCGGCACGGCTGGTGCAGCAACTGACACCGCAACGCAGCTTTGAATATGCCACCAATACATTTCAGTTGTCTACGCTGGTGGACAACCGGGCGGTCGATGGGGCGATCAAGTCCGATATTGATTTGGCGCCGTTGGCGCTGGGCGCATTTACCGATGGTGTTACCGTGCGGGATATGGCATCCGCTTACGGCGTTTACGGAAGCGGCGGATATTACAACCGTCCCTACACCTATTACAAGGTGGTACAGGGTGAAGACGAAGAGACCTCCACGCTGTTGATTGGTGGGCAGAAATCCACTATGGTGCTGGATCCGCAGACGACGTATGTTATGCTGAAGCTGATGCAGCGAGTCACGCTGTACGGTACGGCGGCGGATATCGGCAGAGCGTGGCCGGGATGGCATGTGTTTGCCAAGACCGGTACTTCCGAGAATGAAAAGGATGTCTATTTTGCCGGCGGTACGGCTTATTGTGCCGGTGCGTGTTGGTTTGGATATGATAACAATACCGTGTTGGCTAAGAATCAGACCGGCTATGCCAAAAAGTTGTGGAATCTTGCCATGAAGGAATTGCATAAGAATAAACAGATCAAAGGCTTTCAGGTGCCGTCGGGTATTGTGACCGCCCGTTACTGTACCGCTACCGGGCAATTGGCTACCGATGCATGTCCGTCTACGGATGTCGGCACTTACAAGTCCTCTAATGTGCCATCGGTATGTGCGGCTCACGCCGGTAACGCTTTAGGGTATTTGGATGCCAGTGGGAAAGAGAAGACGACAACGACAAAGGCGGATGAAACAACTACGGCACCGTCCTCATCACAGACCACCACCACCTCTGCCGTCCCGTCGGAAACAACGACGACGACCACCCTCCCGCCGACCGAACCCACTGCCGATGCTGAGCCGACGGATCCGATCGAGCCTGTAGAGGAGCAGGAAGAACAATAGCATGAAACATACAGGGAAGAAAAGTGCGGCGAATAAGCGCCGACAGTTGGTTTTGGTTGATGCGGCAGTGTTGCCGGATATCATTTTGCGGACACTGGAAGCTAAGCGTCTGTTGCGATCCGGACAGGTATCGACTGTATCGGATGCCGCCAAGACCGTTGGTATTTCCCGCACGGCATTCTATAAGTACCGGGATGCGGTCTTGCCGTACGATGAGGAGACGGCGGGCAGGACGATCACGGTCCATATGGTTTTATTGCATACACCCGGTGTGATTTCCGGGGTGCTGGACAGTTTTGCCAGAGCAGGAGCAAACATTCTGACTGTCAATCAGAATATTCCCTCCGATGGGGTGGCTAACGCCTCTATTTCTGCCAGGATCGACCAGTTGCTGATGCCGGTAGGGGAGTTTTTAAGGACTTTGGAAGAAATCAACGGGGTTCAACGGGTGACCGGTGTCACGGATGGTTGACCGTCAGAGAAAGGAATGACAAATGATATGATCGCTATCGCCATATTAGGACATGGCGTTGTCGGTTCCGGGGTCGCAGAAGTGCTGCAGAACAACGCCAAAGGGATCGCTGCCAAGGCAGGAGAACCGATCCGGGTAAAAAGGATATTGGATCTGCGGGCATTTCCGGACCTGCCATATGCCGATCTGTTTACCACTGAATTCGAAGATGTCCGGCAGGACGAAGAGATCCGCATCGTAGTGGAGACTATGGGCGGTTTGCATCCGGCATATGATTTTGTCAAGGCTTGCCTTGAAAGTGGAAAAAGTGTTGTTACCTCCAACAAAGAACTGGTGGCAGCCAAAGGGGACGAATTACTGGAGATCGCCCGTGACCGGAATCTGAATTTTCTTTTTGAGGCCAGTGTGGGCGGGGGGATACCCATTCTTCGCCCCATTGACCAGTGTCTGGCTGCCAATGAAGTGTTTGAGGTGGCTGGTATTCTCAACGGCACGACCAATTTTATGCTGACAAAGATGATCCGGGAAGGGATGTCTTTTGAGGGAGCACTGGCACTGGCACAACGGCTTGGATATGCTGAGCGTGATCCGGCGGCAGATGTTGAGGGGATGGATGCTTGCCGAAAGATCGCCATTTTGGCATCTCTGGCATTTGGAAAGCATGTTTTCCCGGAGGAGGTTTATACGGAAGGGATCACCGCCATTACCGAAGCCGATGTACGCTATGCCGCCGCCTGCGGCGGGGTGATCAAGCTGGTAGGGCGAGCCGTCCGCACAGAAGACAATCATCTGTTCTGCATGGTTGCCCCTATGATCCTGCCGGAAGACAATCTGTTGGCAGCTGTGGATGATGTATTTAACGGTATCATGGTACGGGGCGACAGTGTGGGAGATGTGGTCTTCGTCGGCAGAGGAGCAGGCAAACTACCGACAGCTAGTGCTGTTGTGGCAGATGTGATTGATGAGGCGAAGCATCTGAAATCCCGTAAATATCTGTTTTGGGGACACGGGGAAGCCGGGTATGTCCGGGATCACCGACTGGCACCCACTACGTTTTTACTGCGCTTCTCCTGTGAGAAAGATGCCCGTGCGTTGGTGCAGATCGGACAGACCTTTGGCGATGTCCGCATGATCTCGATCCCCGACGCGCCTGTTGATGAGGTGGCATTCATTACCCCCTGTATGCCGGAGTATCTTTTGATGGATAAAGTGGCGGGATTCAAAGGAATGACACTGACACATGCCATTCGTCTGTATGTACATTAACAGCCGTCAGAGGACGGCAGATTGGAGTCAATATGCTTATCGTAAAAAAATTCGGCGGCAGTTCGGTGGCAGATGCCGATCGGGTGCGCCATGTAGCAGAGTTAGTGGTAGAGAGTTATCAACAGGGCGATGATGTGATCGTGGTTGTATCCGCTCAAGGGGATACGACCGACGATCTTATCGAAAAAGCCAACGAGATCACGCCCCAGACCATCAAAAGAGAAATGGATATGCTGATGTCTGCCGGAGAACAGATATCCGTTGCCCTGTTGGCGATGGCGATCGACAGATTGGGGTGTCCGGCGATATCGTTGTTGGGATGGCAGGCAGGATTTGAGACAAACAGCAGTTACGGTTCTGCCCGGATCAAGCGGATCAACCCGGAGCGTATCCGCACAGAACTGGATCGGCGCCGTATCGTGGTGGTGGCAGGATTTCAGGGGCTTAACCGCAACGATGATATCACCACCTTGGGGCGAGGCGGATCTGACACCAGTGCCGTGGCGATTGCGGCGGCAATGCACGCTGATATCTGTCAGATCTATACTGATGTGGAGGGCGTGTATACCACCGACCCCCGCAAGGTCGCCCGTGCAAAGAAGCTGGATGAGATCACCTATGATGAGATGCTGGAGATGGCAACCTCCGGCGCACAGGTGCTGAATAACCGCTCGGTGGAAATGGCAAAGAAATACGGTGTGGAGTTGGAAGTGCTGTCCAGTATGGCAGCCGTACCCGGAACCAAGGTCAAGGAGGTCGCAAGAAAAATGGAAAAGATGTTGGTCAAAGGCGTTGTAAAAGATGACAAGGTGGCACGGATCTCCGTTGTTGCTCTGCCGGACAGTCCCGGTATTGCATTCAAGGTGTTCTCCAGAGTGGCAAAGGCGCATATTACCGTAGACAACATTTTGCAGTCAGTCGGTCGTGACGGGACCAAGGATATTGCCTTCACTGTGCCGGTGGAATGCGGTGATGATGCTGTGGAAGCTCTGCGTGAATTCTGTGAAAGCATGGGTGCCCTTGGGGTGGAGTGCAACAAAGACGTGGCAAAAGTGTCCCTGATCGGTGCCGGCATGGAAACCCATGAAGGGGTAGCAGCCGGAATGTTTGAAGCGTTGGCAGATGCCAATATCAACATACAGATGATCTCTTCCAGTGAGATCCGGGTGTCGGTACTGGTGTCGAAAAAGGATGCCGATCGTGCCGTCGAGGCGGTACACCGGCACTTCCTGGAGTGAGTTGAAAGCAAGGAGGAACGCTACGGTGGGACAGCATAAGACAGTTGTTCTGTGTTTTGCCAACAACAAGGGCGGTAGCGGCAAGTCGACCTCCTGTGCCAATATCGGCTATGCATTGGCACAGCGTGGAAACCGTGTGCTGTTGGTTGACGGTGATATGCAGTTGAATTTGACACTTTCTTTTTTTGGCGAAGAGGAAGTGCTGAAAATGGCACAGGAGCCGCAAAATCTGTATTATGCTGTCCGGGAGCAAAAACCGCTGATCGGCTATATCCGCCATACTTCCTATGGGGGATTGGATATCGTTCCTTCTTCTACACTGATGAGCGGGATCGAATATGAACTGTTTACCAAGTGGCAACGGGAGTTTATTTTCAAAAAAGGATTGAAGCCGGTGGTGGACAGTGGAGAATATGATTTTATTTTGGTGGATGCGCCGCCGACTTTAGGCGGTTGGGTGATGAACCTGCTGTGTGCATCCGACTATTTGATCCTGCCGGTGGAAGCCAGCCCCTGGGGGCTGTTCGGCCTTGCCAATATGCTGGAGTTCCTTGCGGCTGTCCGGGAACTGAATCCGGCGCTGTCGCTACTGGGAGTGGCATTGACAAAGGTATCCGTCCGAAAGAATTATTATAAGCAGACTGTGGACATTTTGCACGGCATGGAAGGGGTCACTGTCTTTGATACCCCCATCCGGGTGGACAGTGCCATCGAATGGGCGCAGGATAACAGCCGACCGGTAGGGGCATATCGCCCCGCCAGCCGGAGTGCACAAGAATATGCCGCATTGGCAGAGGAGGTGGAGAATCGTGTCCGTGGGAAAAAATAGTTTGGCACGTGCGGCGGTCGCCGCCAATTCATCAGCAAATGCCGTCGGCTCATCGGACAGCAAAGGGGTATCCGAGAAAAAACCGGCACGCAAAAAAACAACAGCCGCTCCTGCCGTCTCGTCCGGAGAAAGGAAAAGAAAACCGACAAGAAAAACTGCCGGTATTATTTCGGTGGGACAGGAATTGCCGATTTGGATGCTGTAAACTTTACGATAAGGCAATTTTACAGAAGATATTACTGTTAGTAAAAATGACCGGGATGAGGAAAAACAATGCCCTCATCCCGGTCATTTGTGTTGTGAGAAAACATCCTCCGACACAGCCGGAGGTCCTGACTGAGCAACTCGCAAAACTCACGGCAACATCGTAGCGTGCGGCGTCATGTTAGATGTCAGACGCTGGCTGTTAGCTGTTAGATTCGGCTAATTTTTGGAAGCGGTTTTATTATGTTGGACCGTCATTTGATTGTATACGGCGGTATCCAATAATTTTTCTTTTTTGGCGACTACCAAAGTGGCGGCGATGTCACCGACGGTATTGCAGACCACTAACATCATTTCTATAAAGGCGTTGATCCCCAATACGATACTGATCACCGACAGTGGCAGCCCCATCTGGTTCATCAGCAGGGTCAAGGCGAGCATAGCGGAACCCGGCGTGATGGGGGCACCGATGGACAGCACGACCACCATAAATATCGTGGCGATCAGATTTTTTCCGCCGATCTCCACGCCGCACAACCGGCTGAGCGCCAACAGCGTAACAGTCAGATAGACACAGCACCCGTCCAGATTGGAGATCGCACCGAATGGGATGGAAAAGGAGTAGATCTTCGGAGATATGCCCAATTCCTTATCGCAATAGCGCATGGTGTCGGGGATGGCATTGATACTGGAACCGGACAGAAAGATCGTCTTCAGGACCGGCCAGCATTTCCGTAGAAAGATAAGCGGATTCAAGTGCCCGCGTACAGCGATCAGCAACAGATAACAGACAAACAGTACGCCAAAGCTTAACAGTACCAGCCCCAGCACATGTCCGATGATGATCAGCACCGAAAGCCCATAATAGAGAAACATCAACAACGAAATGACAAAGACGGCAGTGGGGATCAAGTCGGTGATGATCTCCACACACCCGGAAAAGAATTTGTCCAGAGCATCTGCGATCTCCCGCAACATCTGGGAATACTGTCCGACCCGCCCCAAAGCCAAACCACTGATCACGGCGATCAAGAGCAACTGAACAGAGTTGGTGGTAAGGAATGGGGAAATGATATTATCGGGAACAAAATTCACTACCCACGAGACATAGGACCCACCGCCGGGAGCGATCTGGATATCGGTTCCTGACAGTGCCTGTGTGATCCGTTCGGAGTACAGATCGGGCTGAACGATGTGGAACAGGGCGATACCCATCAGCACGGCAAAAACGGAAGTGATAGCATAGCTGATAATGATCTTGCGGGCGATCCTGCCGGGATCGGAAAATGCCGTCAAGCGTGCCACGGCGGTCATAATGGAGAAAAATACAGCCGGAGCGGTGACCAATTGGAGCGAGTTGAGGAACACTGTCTGCAGGGGCGTCAAGACTGTTTCGGCGACGGCATTGGTAGTTGCGGTGGAAATAAACGGACAAATCGCCAGTGCCAGGATAAAAGCCATCGACAGAGCAAAAAGTGTACGCAGGGCAAAAACACGTTCTTTTACGCCGGCAGTAATACGGACAAAATTATAACTTCCCTTGCGGGTATAGGCGATCTTATCCGCATAGGCGTGGAGCAGCATGGAGCGGATGCCTTCCTCGCTGTCATGGCCGAAATCACCGCCGCCGATATCCACTTGCAGTTCATCGTTTTCAAAGGGTTCGCCGGCGGCGGAAATGCTGATGTTGGCGATCGTATACCATCGGCGGACAGAGATCTGCATCTGTGCGTTGGGCGAAGCATTACCGATGATGCGCACCATTGCTTCTTCCGCCACCAGCAGAGCCTCCATCTTCGGCTTGCCTTTTATATGATATTTTTCCAATGTTTGTTGAATGAATTCCATGCCCGTGTCGATTTGGCTCATATCGGCAGAAAGCAGTAGTTTTCGCATAGCAGGCTCCTTTCCGACTGTTCTTCTCTCTAAAGGTATGGTACTCTGACCGATCAGGATCCTCAGAAGGTGACAGTCTCTGCGGAGGCGGTAAAAGAAGAAAAGACGGCGGTGGCGTTTTTAAAATAAAAAACCTGCGTGTTGCCGTCGTTTTCATTGTACATTGCCCGCAACTGCGGGTAGTCATCCAGCATGGCTTTTCTGGCTTCAACCCGGTCATCTTCCACCAATTCTCCGGCGACACGCAACCAGGTGCCGTCCTTGAAAGCACAGATCTCCACCTTGGGATTGGCGGCGATCTGCCGGGATACCGGCTTGATCTTTCCCGTTTGGATATAAAGCTTCCCCTCAAACATCAGCACCGTCCCGAACGGGCGCACCCGTGGCTGCTCTCCTTCGACGGTGGCGAGATAGTAGGTATCGGCAGTTTTCAAAAACGTATATACTCTCTCCATAACACATTCTCCTGTAAAACACAACATTACACGGTATCATAGTACCGCATTTTCCCCTCATTTGTCAACAAAATTTTATGCCGATCTTCGTCTTCGATTATTTTTGGCGGATTGAAAATTCAACCGCACCCCCCGGAGGGAAAAAAATAGCCCAAAGAGGCAACTCGTAGTACAATGTTGATTAGGAACAAAAACACGAACGGAGAGTAGCCTCAATGAACCAAGAACATTGTAAAACAAGAAATACCAAAAGTCAACACTTAAGAAAAATAATAGAAAGATTGTTAAATTTAGGCGTTGCCAAAAAAGAGATAGCAAGACTTCTTAACCGAAATATAACGACAATAAGAGACGAAATAAAACGAGGAACGGTAATTCAGCGAAAAGCGAAAAAATATATAAGCAAAAGTGCGGACGATACAGGATATATTGAATATGAAAAACATTTTGCCGAAGTCGGACAAAGCCATTATGAAATCAACCGTCTTCATTGCGGACAGAAATGTAAAATAGCAGAATGCAGAGATTTTATTGAATTTGCAGAAGAAAAGATGTTAAAAGAAAAGTGGTCGCCTGATGCTGCGGTAGGTTATGCAAAAGTAAATAAAATGTTTAACGGATCCATTGTATCAACAAAAACGATGTATAATTGGATTGAAGAAAATATGCTGAAAATCAAGAACATTGATCTTGCCCAAAAGGTAAGAAGAAAACCGAAAAGCACACGGAATACCGAGTACAAAAAGAAATTGGGAAAAAGCATTGATGAAAGACCGGAAGACATAAATAATCGACAGTGTTTCGGTAATTGGGAGGGTGATTCGGTAGTTGGCAAGGAAAATGCAAGTTCTGTAATTACCCTTGTAGAGCGTAAAAGCGGCAATGCTATTGTACTTGAAACCGAAGGAAAAAATGCAATGGCAACTTATGAAGCTCTGAAAAAGTTAAAAAACGCAGATTGTAAAATGAAGTTGCAATAGTAAAAAAGAATCCATAGCGAAGATTCTATGGTAGAATTGAGTTGCTACACACC
>JAZLKY010000050.1:0-1336 GCA_045597885.1 Acutalibacteraceae bacterium
CATATAGACAGCCGCAGAAGCGTTCCAGTTCGGGATCATGCAGACGAATGTTACTTTTTTCCACACATTGGCTTGCAGATCCGTCTTGACTTCTGTCAGCGATAGCCGTCTTGCACTGTCATCAACGGAAACATTATCCACCGATGTTACCGCCGCACTTCTGACCTTGATGCTCATATCCCGATCGGCATAGAACCATGCGCTGACACGGTAGACCTCATTGGGGTACACCCGCATACAGGTATTGTCGGCATTGGTCAGTACGATCTGTGCCGTTCTTCTGAAATCTGCTCCGTTCATCTGCAACTTGACTGCCTTGTCGCCGGAGCGGGTGTGTTCTGCCGTGATATTTTTGCCGCTACCGTTCCCGTGCAGACGGGTGCTGTCTGCAGCACCGCTCCCGGATTGGGCACCGAACGGGAACAGTTCAAAACTCTGTGTTCCCGGCTGAAGGATCAGATCGACTCTCTGCACCGTGATATCATCGATCAGCATATAGGAATATCCGCCGTCTGTATCGGACGCACCGGCAAAGGCGGCACCGATCTGCGGGTAGAACTGCCCATCCTTCCCGGCACTGCCGACCAGTGTGATCTGTGTCCACTGATCCTTTGTCATGGTGACGGTCTTGGTCGTACAGACACCGTCGTTTTCATCATACTTCCCGGAACGGTCGGCATTCTGCCCCCAGTGGAGATGGAAGCTGAACTGCTGTGTGTCGGAATTGAAGGATTTCGATCGCCACCCTTTGACGGTATCATACAGCGTTTCATCGGGACTCCATTTTGCCCAAAATGTGATGTGTGCCGACTGTGTCCCGTCCATTTGCAGGAGCGATGGACTGCGCCCGCTCACCCCGTTGACCACGGTAGCGGAGGGGAGAGCATCCTCGTCGGTTTGATTCATGATCAGGCAAGCGGCACCGCTCTCCGGCAGGGTGGCGATCTTCAGAACATTTGTGCTTTTGCTCAAATTACCGTCCGATGCACCGAGCGTTGTGCCGACCGCCTTGTTATCAAAATCCATCCTGCCGATGAGCTTTCCTGCACCGTCTGTCACGCATACATCATCGACATAAAAAACCGAATCGTTGCCCGGATTGCAGATACCCAGCCGCAGATAGCCGCTGCGCAGACAGTCGGTGATCGGTGCGGTGACATAACACCATTCACCCGCTTCAGCCATGATTTTGCTCGACTGACTTGCAACATTGTTCAACATACTGCCGTCATCGAGCATCACATTGGCTGTACCGTCTTCACATCCGTATACACGGTAATACCCTTTGGTTGCACCGGCGGAGCCGTAGTTGATATCGGTGGCGGGGTTAGCGGTG
>JAZLKY010000051.1:0-3495 GCA_045597885.1 Acutalibacteraceae bacterium
ACCGGGCAGTTCTTTTCCCTCTAAAAATTCAAGCGAAGCACCGCCGCCGGTGGAGATGTGCGTCATCTTCTCGGCAAAACCGAGGGTTTCCACTGCCGCAGCAGAGTCACCGCCGCCGATGATGGAGATCGCACCACTGTCTGCCACTGCTTTGGCAACCGCAATGGTTCCGCCGGCAAAATTCTTCCACTCGGAAACGCCCATCGGTCCGTTCCAGATCACGGTACCCGCACCGACGATGGTCTTGGCGAACAGCTCCTGCGTAGTCGGTCCGATATCCATGCCCATCCAGCCGTCCGGAATGGCATCGGAGTAGATGCGCATGAAGGGAGCATTCTCGTCGTAGGCACGGCTGATGATGTTGTCCACCGGCAGAATGAAGTTGACGCCCTTCTCTTTTGCTTTTGCCATCAGTTCTTTTGCCAGGTCGATCTTGTCCTGCTCGCACAGGGATGTGCCGGTGTTGTTGCCAAGTGCCGCCATGAAGGTGTATGCCATGCCGCCGCCGATGATGAGGGTATCGACCTTGTCAATCAGGTTGTTGATGACACCGATCTTGTCGGAAACCTTTGCGCCGCCGAGAATGGCAACGAACGGACGCTTGGGATCTTCCAGTGCCTGTCCCATGACGCTGATCTCTTTTTGGATCAGGTAGCCGCAGGCGGCGGGCAGATAATCTGCGACACCGGCGGTGGAAGCATGGGCACGGTGAGCAGAGCCGAACGCATCGTTGACATACAGGTCAGCGAGGTCAGCCAACTCTTTGGCAAATGCGGGATCGTTTTTCGTTTCACGGGCATCGAAGCGCACATTTTCGATGAGGACTGCTTCGCCCTCTTTGAGTGCGGTGATCTTTGCCTTGGCATCTGCCCCGACGATATCGGCGGCAAAAGTGACCTTGCCGTCCAACAGCTCATTCAGACGGTCAGCCACCGGCTTGAGAGTGAACTTGACGGCATCCTCGGCGGCGGCCTTTTTCAGCATTTCCGCTTTGGCTGCTGCCTGCTCCTCGGCGGGCAGTGCCTCGACCTTCGCCTTCTCTTTCTTGGTCAGACCGAATCCTTCGGTGAAGATGCTGTGAGGTTTGCCCATATGGGAACAGAGGATCACCTTTGCACCGTTGTCAAGCAGATAACGGATGGTAGGCAGAGCGCCGATGATCCGTTTGTCACTGGTGATCACGCCATCCTTCATCGGGACATTGAAATCACAGCGTACCAATACCCGTTTGCCGGATACCTGCAGGTCTTCGACCGTTTTTTTGTTCAGAAAACTCATGTCAAAACATCCTTTCAAAGTATTCTTGTTAAAATGATAACAAACCAACACACCTATTGTATATGATTTCCCATTTTTTTGCAATACTTTTCCGCTAAAATATGGAAATCTTTCGATATTTGACAAATAAGCAGACCGGAATACAGAACATTTTAGGAAAAACGGAAATGAAGAGAACCGCTCCCTGCTGACCGTCTATCGCTGTTCGGTTCGGACGAAGCTCATATCAGCCGTAATCCTTTCGGATACCGATTCTTGATCCGATTGCCGTCGCATTTGCCGAATCCGACGGGGATACCGCCGACGGTGATCGCCGTCCATCCCTTCTCTCCCGGAGAGATCAATTCCTCTCCGTGAAGAAAAGCGGTTAAGTCGGTGTCTCCCGGCAAGTAATCCCGCTTCCGTCGGCAGGCAGAACTGCCGGCGGCAAGGAAGGCGGCATGGCATGGTTCCAACCGGTTTTTACACACGGTCGCAACCGCTATGCCGGCGGATAAGATATGGAGTCCTTTGAACAGTGGCAAGCCATCCGGAAGCAATCGCACCGTTTCGCCAATGGTTGTGAAATGCCCCATCGGCATATCAGTAAAGCAATCCCGGTACAGGTCTTCCGCCGCTTTCCGGTTGGTGTCTGTTTGTGCATATGTATATGGTGACGCAAACCCGTTTGCAGGGGAATCATCCCGTCGAAATAAAGCAACAAAATGTCCCTCGCCCCCGTGATGCGGCAAAATCCGGCGGCATCCTGTCAAATCGGTGGCACAGGAAGATAACGAAACGAATGCACGGATCTGTTCAAACGAAAAACCGGGCTGTCCCCACGGAACAAGAATCGGAACAAGGGAGAATTCCGGGTGGCGATCCAAAAACAGTGCCACAGCACCCTCATCTTCTTCCGGGGCAAAGGTGCAGGTGGAATATACAAGCCTGCCACCCGGAGCGACCGTTGCGGCGGCGGCATCCAGTATCGTCTGCTGACGGGCAGCACACAGCCGGATATTGTCCTCACTCCACTCTGCCAACGCATCCGGCTCTTTGCGGAACATTCCCTCGCCGGAGCAGGGTGCATCTACCAGAACACCGTCGAACCATCCGGGCAGACACTGTGCCAACAGTGCGGTATCTCCCTGAGAAATGACGGCGTTCTTTATTCCCATGCGTTCTATGTTCTGTGTCAGAATGCGGGCACGGGCGGGAATGTATTCATTACTCCACAGCAGTCCGGTGCCTTTCAGTGCTGAGGCGATCTGCGTGGATTTTCCTCCCGGTGCAGCGCAAATATCAAGGATACGTTCCCCCGGTCGAGGAGAAAGCACCGTCACTGCCGATGCGGCAGAAGGCTCCTGCATATAGTATGCTCCGGCGTGGTGCAACGGGTCACATCCTGCTTTATGCAGTGCATCGAGATAAAAGCAGTCGGATGAAAACGGAGAAGGGGAGAGCGGGTGTGGAAATAACCGCAGAAACGCTTCCCGTTCGGCTTTGAGCGTATTGATCCGTAACCCACGGCGAACCGGCTGTTCCCATGCGGACAGGATCTCCTCCCACTGTGCGCCGAACAGTGGGCGCATTCGCCGGATGAACCCGGCAGGTAATTCCGATGACATAGTCAGTCCAATATCGTCCTTTCCAAAACATTTTTGAGACAATACCGCACAATTCGGTGGCACTCGGTCACCTCATTTGTGCGGTATTGACCTGATTCTGCGAATCGTTTGATTGTTTTTTTATCTGTAATCCGTGAAGATGCTTGTGTCATTGTCCCTCTGGAACAAGAAAACCGAGTCGATGACCTGTGTTTCTCTGAATGTTGACGGATCCGACAGATAATAACTCGGATTGTAGGAAGTGTACCACTCCGTACCTACGCCGTTGGCAAGCCACAATTTTACTTGCTGCTGCAGGATACAACGGTCGGACGCCAGCATATGAGAGGTGTCGATGGAGAAGGTCACCTCACCGTCGACCAGGAAGGCAATATGATCCTCCGTCCAATCGCAACCGATATAGTGGAAGGTATCGTAGAAATGTTCACCGCTTGCGGGAGTGGTATAGCCCCACTCGCTCGTGCCGTTCCATCTCTTCTCTCGGTACATATGCCGTTCACTGCCGTCGCCTTGATTGGCGTGGACATTTGGCTGAAGTTTATCCATGCCGAAGTTCTCATACAGGTCGATCTCAGGATGGGTACCGGTCGCTGGATCTTTTGTCATGGTC
>JAZLKY010000052.1:0-7040 GCA_045597885.1 Acutalibacteraceae bacterium
CAAAAAAACGAAAGTTTTTTTGCAGCCTTTTTTGCGTGGAGAAATCCCCGACTGACCGGTGGCTTTGTGAAGACTTTTGCTGGTGTCGGTTTAATGTGAATTTATTTGGCGGCGGGAGAAATCTCCTGTATCCCCTGCCTAAGGAGGGAGGGTCGATTTTTCTTTTTAACAGCATAAAAACCGTTCAAAATCAGTTTGACTGCCTTTACAATAACCGAAGAGAAGGAAAAACCACGAGGGGGATCACACTTTTTTGAGCAGATCGGTGATTTTCCCGCCGCCGAGCACCGTGTCGCCGTCATAGAGGACCACCGCCTGTCCGGGGGTGATTGCCCGTTGCGGGGCATCGAAACAGATCTCTGCCCGGTCACCCGGCAGGGGGGTGACGGTGGCGGGTGCTTCTTTTGCCGAATAGCGGGTGCGGGCGGATGCCCGGATCGCTCCGGTAGGGATGTCCCCACTGATCCAGTGAAAATCGACTGCGGTCAGCCGGTCGGCATACAGCCCCTCATCGGGACATAGCACCACCCGGTTAGCGGCGGTGTCCTTGCGGCAGACATACAGTGGTGCAGGCAAACTGAGTCCCAGTCCCCGCCGTTGTCCGATGGTATAATGAATGAGCCCCCGGTGCTGTCCGAGCATTTTTCCGCTTGCGTCGACAAATTCACCCGGCGGGTAGTCATGCCCGGTATACTGCCGGATGAATTCGCCGTATTTCCCACTTTCCACAAAGCAGATATCCTGGCTGTCATGCTTGCGGGCGTTGCCAAACCCCCGCTCCTCCGCCATTTGCCGCACCGCCGCCTTGGAATCGAATTCTCCGAGCGGGAAAACCGTATGCGCCAACTGCTCCTGCGTGAGAAAGTACAGCACGTAGGTTTGATCTTTGGCTGGATCCCGTGCTTTTTTCAGTTGATATCGCCCGGTCTTCTCATCAAAGCTTATTCTGGCATAGTGTCCTGTTGCCACCGTATTGCATCCCAGTTCCCGCCCAACTTCATATAATCGGTCAAATTTCATGTGCCGGTTGCATTCGATGCAGGGGTTGGGGGTCTCGCCCTGCTCATAGGCGCACACAAACGGTTTGATGACCTCGGCGGCGAACGCCTCTCGAAAATCGTATACCCTATGGTCGATCCCCAGTTTTTCCGCCACCGCACGGGCATCCGCCACCTCGGCGGCAGAGCCGCAGGCGTCGGCTTCGGGGCGCAGACACATGGTGACACCGACGGCATCATAGCCCAGCCGCAGGACCTCCATCGCTGCCACTGCGCTGTCCACTCCGCCGCTCATGGCGACCAGAGCCTTGTTGCTTTCTGTGTGACCGTTCATAATGATTCTCCATGAAAGACAATGTCCGCCGTTTTTGCTCCCGTCACCCGGATGAAATCTGCGGGGGAGAGGAATAACGTTTCGCCCACCCGTCCGGCGCTGACCGCCACGGTATCAAAGTCCAGAGCAGTCTGATGCAGTACGGTCGGAAAATTCTTTTTCATGCCGATGGCAGTACAGCCGCCCCGGATGTAGCCTGTCAGTGGAAAGAGCTCTTTGACCGGGATGAGCTCCACCCCTTTTTCGCCCACTGTACGGGCGGCGGCTTTGCGGTCAATCTCCTCCGCCACCGGCAGGACGAAGACATAATGTCCGCCGCTTTTTCCGACGGCGACCAATGTCTTGAAGGTGCTCTCTCTAGGAATGCCAAGCGCATCCGCCATATGATTGCCGTCGATGAATTCTTCACACGGATAGGTTGCCACCCGGTAAGGCACTTTGCTCTTGTCCAGTATCCGCATGGCGTTGGTTTTTTGTTCTTTTGCCACGGTTTATTCTTCCTTTCCCGCTTCCAATGCTTCCCGCAGGGTGTCCAGTGCATCTTTGCCGCCGGTGTGGTCGATCTTTACCGCATAATACGGTTTGCTTCCGGCACTGATCATCACCCTGCCCTTGAGCTGACTGTTCATCCGGGCACCCAGTTCCATATCCAACCGGTTCGGGTATAGCAGGACGGCATCCTGCATTTCCTTGACTTCACGGATGCCCATCGCCGCCGCCGTGTTGCGGAGCAGTGCCACATCAACCAGCCCCTGTACCGCTTTCGGCGGTTCACCGAAGCGGTCGATCAGTTCATCAAACACATCCATGGAGTCTTCCGCCGTGCGGATGTCGGCAATGTGCCGATAGATCTCCAGACGCTGGGCATTGTCGGCGATATAGTCCTCCGGAATATGGGCGGAGATCGGCAGATCCACCGTGCAGTCCGCCGTAGTCGAAGCGGGGTTGCCTTTTTCTTCGTCTACGGCTTCCCCAAGCAACTTCAGATACATGTCGTATCCGACCGCCTCCATGTGTCCATGCTGCTGTGCCCCCAGCAGATTGCCGGCGCCCCGGATCTCCATATCCCGCAGAGCGATCTTGAATCCGGCACCGAATTCGGTAAATTCCCTCATTGCTTCCAACCGTTTTTCTGCCACATCGGACAGTGCTTTCCCACGGGTGAAAGTCAGATAAGCATATGCCCGGCGGGATGAACGCCCCACCCGTCCCCGCAACTGATGCAGTTGGGACAGCCCGTATCGGTCAGCGTTCTCGATGATCAGCGTATTGACATTGGGGATATCTACCCCGGTTTCAATGATGGTGGTGCAGACCAGAACGTCTATTTCGTGCTCCAACACCTGCCGCCAGATCTCCGACAGTTCTTCTTCACTCATTCTTCCGTGTGCCACGGTGATCCGGGCCTCCGGGATACGATTGTGCAGTGCTGCCGCCACCAGTTCAATGTTCTCAATGCGGTTGTGGAGGTAATATACCTGCCCGTCACGCCGCAGTTCCCGGCGGATCGCATCCGCAATGATCCCGTTGTCATGCTCCAGCACATAGGTTTGTACCGGGTGACGGTCCTGCGGGGCTTCCTCAATGACTGACATATCCCGGATACCGCTCATTGCCATGTTAAGCGTGCGGGGAATGGGGGTGGCGGACAAAGTCAGCACATCCACGTGGGGCGTAAGCTCTTTGATCCGCTCTTTTTGACTGACGCCGAATCGCTGTTCTTCGTCTACGATGAACAGCCCCAGATCGTGGAATGCCATATCGGCGGACAGCATCCGATGCGTACCCACCACGATATCCACATCTCCCGTCTTGATACGCCGTATGATATCCGCCTGCTGTTTGGCGGTGCGGAAACGGGAGAGCATCTCGACCTTGACGGGGAAGCCCTCGAACCGACGGACGATGGTATTGTAGTGCTGAAACGCCAAAATGGTGGTGGGGACCAGCAGGGCGCACTGCTTACCTTCCGATACACATTTGAACGCCGCCCGGAGTGCCACCTCTGTTTTGCCGAATCCAA
Source organism: Acutalibacteraceae bacterium (assembly GCA_045597885.1). Taxonomy (GTDB): domain Bacteria; phylum Bacillota; class Clostridia; order Oscillospirales; family Acutalibacteraceae; genus UBA5905. Next base: position 3,356 of record JAZLKY010000052.1, read on the forward strand.
CATCTCCGCACAGTAAGCGGTCCATGGGAACAGAGCGCTCCATATCGCTCTTGATCTCCTCCACGCACCGCAGTTGGTCCTCGGTTTCTTCGTATTCAAAGTGCCGTTCAAAATCATACTGCCATTCTTCATCCGGTCCGAATGCATAGCCTGGTGTCGCCATGCGCTTACCGTACAGAGCGATCAACTGCTTGGCAATATCTTTGACTGCTGAGCGCACGCGGGCTTTCGCTTTTTGCCATTCCTGTCCGCCCAGACGGTGCAGTTTGACCGTCACATCATCCTTCGTGCCAATGTACTTGCTCACCAGATCCAACTGCGTGACGGGGACATACAGGGTGTCCCCTTTGGCGTATTCCAGTTTGATATAGTCTTTTACGATCCCCTGCACATCGACCTGATGCACCCCCCGGTATATGCCGATACCGTGGGCACTGTGGACGATATAGTCCCCGATCTGCAATTCCGACAGCGAGTGGATCTCCATACCGCCGTTCTTTTTGCTCGAATGGCGGCGACGGGCAATACGGGTAACTTTTCCGTGCGTGATCACCGCCAGTCCTGCTTCGGGCAATTCCACGCCTGCCGACAAGCCGCCGGTGGTGACCAGCACCTGCCCCTTGATCGGGGCGGCGGGATTCTTGGCAAACAGGGCGGGGATCCCCGCCTTTTGCAGGTCCTCCGCCAAGACGGTAGCCGCCCGCTCCTCACTGCCCGCCAACACTACGCACGCCATCCGGCGCTCCAGCAGGCTGTGCAGATCCTCCGCTAACAGTTCCACCTTTCCCGACCAGATCGGCAGCTGCCGGGCGTTCAGACTGTATAACGCTTTCGGGCGGATATCCCCGGCGGAACGGGCAAACGCATCCAGCAGGATCGCCCCGTGCTGTTCCGCCAAAGCAGTGACCTGTTCCGGCGTCAGCATATAATCAGTCAACCCCCGGCACAGCAGTCCTTCTTCGAGCAATGCCTCCGTATCCTGCTCTAACTGCCATCGGGCAGTGCGGATGCGTTCCCGACACTTGGACGGTTCGCTGATAAACAGCATTTCGTCCCGCATATAGGTGAACAAATGGGCAGACTCATAGATGAAGGGAATATACTTGTCAATGGAACCGGGCATCATTCCACCCCGTAACCGATCTGCATCTGCCAACAGATTGGATTTGATTTTTTCCGCATTCCGCCCTCGCTGTGCCATTGCCAGCTTTTGGATCTCTTCCGCCAATGCTATCGGATCGGCATACATAATCTCTGCCGCCGGGGGGATGGCAATGCTGTCCAGAGGATCGGTGCGCCGTTGGGATAAAAGATCAAAATAGGACAGCGTATCCACGGTATCGCCCCACAGCTCCATCCGGATGGGCTGGGGACTGTCTGCCGGGAAAACGTCGATAATGCCGCCACGCACAGCATATTGCCCGGCACCCTCGATCTGTTCACACCGATGATAACCGGATGCCGCCAGTGCCGCCGGCAAGTCATCCACCGGCAGGGAGGCACCTGCTATGATCTCCAGTGTGCGTTTCAGCAGGGTGTCCGGCGGGATGGTGTATTGGATGGCGGCATCAATACATGCCACCACCGCATCGAAGTTGCCGGCAGCCATAGTGGACAGTGTACCCAGCCGCATCTGCTCATATTCCCTTGAGGCGGATTCCGTCTGCCGCAGGGACAGCTCCCGGACCGGCAGCTGCCGCACCCGCAGACCGAGGGCAGTCAGATCCTCTGTCATGCGGATCGCTTCCGCTTCGTCCGCCACCAACACCACTGCCCGGCGGGAAGATGTCTGCCGCCAGCCGGCGATGAACAACGCCTTGTGGATATGCGCCATCCCTACCACGGATAATGGCACTTTTCCCTGCCGGATATCCGTGGCGACAGAACGGTATACGGGCAGATTTTCCAGCCCGGCACTCCAAATGCTCATATGTTTTCTCCTGCTTTCAGTGTGAATAGCGGTTCATCGCTTCTTCGATGTTGCCGCCGATAATGATCTCGGCGGCTTTGGCGGCATTCTCAAAGGCGGTCTCCATCACAGGCTGTTCCTCTTTTTTGTATTTGGAAAGCACCCAGTCCGCCAGATCATAAGCGGGGTGCGGCTTTGCGCCGATCCCGATACGCACTCTGGGGAATGCTTCTGTTCCGAGCAGGGCAATAATGCTTCGCAGCCCCTTCTGTCCGCCGTCACTGCCCTTTTTCCGCACCCGGATGCCGCCGACATCCAGAGAAATATCATCGCTGAATACAAGCAGCCGTTCCGGCGGCAGTTTGTAGAACGCCATGGCGGGCTGTACCGCCTCGCCACTGTTATTCATGAATGTTTGCGGGAACATCAGTAACACCTTCTGCCCGGCGATCTCTCCCGTGCCGGTGAGGGCTTTATATTGCTTTTTCTCCAATCGGATGCCGTTTCTCCTTGCCAATTCCGCCAAGGCAGTGCAACCGGCATTGTGGCGAGTCCCCTCATATGCCATGCCCGGATTGCCCAGCCCGACGATGATCCATTGGATACCGCCCTCTCTTTTCTGAAAAAACACCGTTGCTTCTTCCTTTCCCGTTCCCGCCTGTCAAAAAGCGAAAAAACACTCAAATTTTCTCCTAATTATATCCTACACCCAAAACGGGGTTTTCGCAAGGGCAAAAACGCAAAAAATAGCCATAAAACTGCTCTTCTGCCGCACTGAATTTGGGAAAATCCGTAAAATTATGAATAATTTTATTTTTTTTCATAAAAATAGTAGCCAAAGGAAAATTTTTCTGTTATAATGTTTGGTGGCTTACGGGCAGATGAATAAAAAGCCACCTTTTGCTCCGTAAGGAATTACGAAATTTGGAGGTAAAAACATGAGCAAGAAGTATGTCTATCTGTTCAGCGAAGGCAACGCCGATATGCGTGAGCTGCTGGGCGGAAAAGGTGCCAACCTGGCAGAGATGACCAACATCGGTCTGCCGGTCCCTCAGGGTTTCACGATCACCACTGAGGCTTGCACCCAGTATTATGAGGATGGTCGCAAGATCAATGATGAGATCATGGACGAGATCATGCAGTATGTCGAAAAAATGGAGCAGATGAACGGCAAAAAGTTCGGTGATCTGAACAACCCGCTGTTGGTTTCCGTGCGTTCCGGCGCCCGTGCTTCCATGCCCGGTATGATGGACACTATCCTCAACCTCGGTCTTAACGACGATGTGGTCGCCGCCATGATCGCAGGCAACCCCGATCCGAAGTTCGAGCGTTTTGTCTATGACTCCTACCGTCGGTTTATCCAGATGTTCTCCGATGTCGTTATGGAAGTCGGCAAGAAATATTTTGAGCAGCTCATCGACGAGATGAAAGAGAAAAAGGGCGTCACCTTCGACGTGGAACTGACTGCCGCCGATCTGAAAGAGTTGGCAGAGCAGTTCAAGGCTGAGTACAAGAAGCAGATCGGTGAGGGCTTCCCGTCCGATCCCAAGACGCAGTTGTACGAGGCGATCCGTGCCGTGTTCCGTTCCTGGGACAACCCCCGTGCCAACACCTATCGCCGTGACAACGATATCCCCTATTCCTGGGGTACTGCCGTCAATGTCATGCCCATGGTCTTCGGCACCCTGAACGACAACTCCGGTACCGGCGTGGCATTCCCCCGTGATCCCGCCACCGGCGAGAAGAAACTGATGGGTGAGTTCCTCACCAATGCCC
>JAZLKY010000053.1:0-5202 GCA_045597885.1 Acutalibacteraceae bacterium
ACGGGCTTGCCCGTTCCGATGCAGTTTCCGTTTTTCTCGCGATTTTATGCGGAACGGGTAGCCAAAGGCTCCGAGCGGTTTGGCTATTTGAAGCCGTTACTTGTCAAAGCCCCCTGCTGAAATGGTCAAGCGGGGAAACAGGCAGGAAATAGCCGGAAAACACGAGAGGGCATTCTATTTTGCTTTTTCGTCAGGATCAGCCGTAAACCCTTTCGCCATTCCGACAAAATCACACCACTGCCTGTCCTATAATATTGACGAAAGGACGGGATGGATATGAAAGCATCGGCAGTGAATACCGTTGCGGAAAAGAAGAAGGAACGGACGGACAGCGCCTCCAAAAACGGGCTGATCCTCTTTTGGTGTATGGTGGGACTGATCGTCCCGCGTGGCGTACTGTATGGGGAAATGGCACCCTTTGGAATCAGTCTGGCGGCGGCATCTGCCGGACTGTTTCCGCTTCCGTTGGCAGTGTTGGCAGGGTATCTGTTCGCCACCGATATTCTGTATCCTGTTCGCTATATGGCGGCGGTGCTGGTGGTGATGGGAAGCCGATGGGTGCTGGCGGCGATACCGGGTCTTAAGGACCGCCCTTTTGTGCCGCCGTTGCTTTCCTTTTCCGCCTTGATGATCACCGGCGTAGCGGTGTGGCAACAATACGGATTGGATGGTTATCGGATGATCTTGCTGATAGCAGAGAGTGCTGTTGCTGCCGGGTGTGCCTGCTTCTTCCGAATGGCAATGGACTGGAGCAGGGATACCTCCCGTGCTCTGAACATGGGACAGCAGGCAGCTGTGGTGCTGACTGCCGCCATTGCCGTTATGGCGATATCCACCATGACGGTGTTCGGATTTTCGCCCGGACGGGCAGGAGCGGTGCTGTTAGTGCTGTTGCTTGCCCGCTCCGGACAGGAGGCGGGCGGCAGTATTGCCGGTGTCATTTTCGGCGCGGCGGTGGCACTGGCATCCCCCGGACAGACGGTACTGGCGGTGGCGATGGCATTTGGCGGGCTGATTGCCGGGGTGTTTTCCCGTATGGGACGGTTGGCAGAGGCAGCATCCTTTTTCATTGCCTCCGGTGTCGTCACGCTGTTAGAGGTGGACGAGACCGTTATGATCCATGCCGGAGAGATTGCTGCAGCAGGTGTTTTGTTTGTCATACTGCCGAAGAAGTGGGACTGCTCTTTAGGACATTTGTTTATCAAAGGGCGTGATCTGCCGGCTGTGGAGGGGTTGCGCCGCTCGTTTACCGTTCAGTTACGGGTAGCATCCCGTGGATTGACAGAGGTAGGGGAGACGGTGACGGAGGTATCCGAAAAACTGTCCCAGTGCGGGGCATCCGATATCTGCGCCGTGATGGCGCAGGTGCGCCGGGAAGTGTGTGTCAACTGTCCGCTCGGTTTGTTCTGTTGGGAACAGAATGCGGAACCGATGCGACAGGCGTGGGATTCTCTGCTTCCCGATCTGCAGCGTACCGAACAGATCCAAGCGGAAGATATGGACGGTTTTTTGCAGCAACATTGCCGCCAGAAAGAAAAGTTTGCCGCCGCCACTTCTGATCACTATAGACGCTTTGTCGCCCGGCAGACGGCATGGGAACGACTGCGGGAGATCCGGGACGCCGCCGGCGAACAGTTCGCAGGAATGAGTAAACTGTTGGATGGATTAGCGGAGAAGCTGGATAGTGACAGCCGGGTGGATACGGAACTGTCCGGCAGAGTACAGACGGTCTGTGCCGACTTCGGGATCCCGGTCAAAGAGGCGCTTTGCTTCCGGGATCGGGGGAATCGGCTGACGGTGGATATCGTAGCGGAAGATACCGGACTGCAGCCGGAAGGCAGTCGTTGGATAGAAGAGATACAGCGTGTCTGCGGACGGGAATTTGCCACTCCCCGGACGGTTGAGTTAGGGAATGATTTCCGCCTGATCATGACAGAGCCGCCCCGCTATACTGTGGAGATGGGCTGCACACAATTATGTTGTGGCGGCGAAAAGCTGTGCGGTGATGCGGTGGAGTTTTTTCCCTGGGGGATCTATACGGTGGCGATAATCAGTGACGGAATGGGATGCGGCGGGCGAGCGGCGGTGGATGGAGCGATGACGGCGGGGTTGACTGCCCGGCTATGGAAAGCGGGCTTCAGTGCTGACAGCATCCTGCATACCGTCAATGCGGCACTGATGATGAAAAGCCGGGAGGAGAGCCTTGCGACACTGGACATGGCAGTGATCGACGGATTCTCCGGTCGGGTAGATTGTTTCAAGGCAGGAGCCGCCGCCACGTTATTGAAAAATGAGGGACGGGTATCCCGGTTGGAACAGCCATCTCTGCCACTGGGCATACTTCCGCAGGTGCAGTGGGAGCATTTATCCGATCGGCTGATTGCAGAAGATATTTTACTGATGATGAGTGACGGGGTGCTGACCGATGGGATGGCAACAGTGGAAAAACTACTCAGAGATCATCCGCAGGGGGACAGTATGCAGGCACTGACCGACCGGATCGCTACCGCCGTGCGGCAAACGCAAACAACGCATCAGGATGATATTACGGTGGTCGCTCTGCGCATGCACCTCAGATCCCCCCGGCAATAGCCATCAGTTGTGCAGCAGAGTAGTTCGGCTGTAATGCCCGGTTGATACTCATCGCCAGCAGACGGGATGCTCTGTCAATCATTATATCCACCTCCCGTGGCGTGACCATCATGGGTGCTTGTGCGTCCGGGCGGGGATCGCTGAGCGGTTCTTCCAAATAGGAACAGATCAGGGTAGCGGCATCCACCACCGTGGGGATGCCGATGCCGATGACCGGCACGCCCAGAACGGTATCATTGAGTGGCTGACGGTTATTGCCTACGCCCGATCCCGGAGAGATCCCGGAATCGCATAATTGCACGGTACAGCCCAGCCGTTCAACTTGGCGAGCTGCCAAAGCATCCACCACGATCACAGCCGCCGGACGGACCTCTCGACATACTCCCCGGACGATCTCACAGCTTTCTGTGCCGGTCTGTCCGAGTACGCCGGGTGTCAGCACGGCGGTGGGACGCAGATCATCCAAACCGGCGGCACGGGCAAACTCACCCCGGATATGGCGGGTGGCAAGTACCATGTCCACCGTAGCCGGACCGAGCGTATCCGGTGTAACGCTTCGATTCCCCAAGCCGACTACCAATACCGTCCCTGTGGATGGCAATAAAGTGTTCAGCTCATCGGCAACGGTTCGTGCCTGCCGATCCAGGTCCGTCTCATCATCGGTCAATGATGGCATCTGAACGGTGATATACTGTCCGATGGGCTTTTTCAGCATATCGGCGGCTCGGTGCGAGCGGACATATAACCGTGAAACGGTCACGCCGTCTTTGACATAACCGGATTGGCGGATGTCATTTTCTCCCAACAGCCCGGTGGATGGGGTGGATTCAATAGCCAAATCTGTGCGAAAATTCATAAAAAAGTGCCTCCTTTTCTCATTCTTTACACAAAAAAACAGAAAAATCAGTTTTTTCGTAAATTTCTTATTGCATTTTTTGAATAAAGGTGTTAATATATCTTTTGCGTGATTAATTTTTTTATACGATTAGGAGGTGTGACCATGCCTAACATCAAATCCGCCAAGAAGCGTGTGAAGGTTATTGCTGTTAAGACGGCCCGTAACAAAGCCGGTCGTTCTGCTCTCAGGACAGAGATCAAGAAGGCAAATACGGCCATTGCTGCCGGGGAGAACAAGGAGGCGGCACTGTCTGCCGCATACAAGAATATCGACAAGGCTGTTGCCAAGGGACTGTTGCATAAGAATACGGCAGCCCGTAAGAAGTCTGCCCTTGCGAAAAAGGCGAACGCCTGATCCCGTGCTTCGAAAAAATGACCGTCCCGCAAAATGCGGGGCGGTTATTTTTAAAAATCAGTAAAAAAAGGAGATCGGAAAGGTTCCTGCACCGTTTCCGATCTCCTGTTGATCCGAAAAATTATTTAATGATCTCGCCCATGGTGTTGGGGGTGATGCCGCCGGCATTGGACTCGTCGGTATCCACGTGCATGGCAAGTGCAAACTTTTCGCTCACACGCACGACCACATCACCGAGGATCAGATCTCTGCCCGTTCCGGCGTTGATCTTGACGGAGACGACCTGCTTGTCGCACAGCCCCATGGCTTCGGCATCGGCAGGTGTCATGTGGATATGCCGTTTGGCGACGATGACACCCTCGGAGATCTCGACCTCACCGCAGGGACCGACCAGTTTACAGCCGGCGCTTCCGGCAATGTCACCGGATTCCCGCACAGGGGCTGCCACACCGATGCTGCGGGCATCGGTCAGTGAGAGTTCCACCTGCGTCTGCGGGCGGATAGGACCGAGGATGGAAACACCGGAGAGGGTCCTCTTGGGGCCGACCACGTCTACCCGCTCTGCACAGGCAAACTGACCGGGCTGGGACAGATCCTTTTTCTTGGTCAGTTCATAGCCCTTGCCGAACAGTGTTTCCAGAGCCTCCTGCGTGACGTGAAGATGACGGGCAGAGGTTTCGACTAATACTTCCATTGACATAGGTATAGACAACTCCTTTTTATTGGCGAAAGAATTTCGCTGATTTCCTTTCTATTGTAGCGCAAAAGCAGGCGTAATTCAAGAGAAAAAACGGGAATTGATCAATAATTCTCCCAAAAAAGCAAAAAAGAGGCGATATTCAGAATGGAATGGGAACAGTTACAGGAGGCATGTAAGCAATGTACCCGTTGTCCACTGAGTGCAACACGGAAAAACACCGTCTTCGGCACAGGAGCGACCGATGCAGAGATCATGCTGGTCGGGGAAGGCCCCGGTGCTCATGAGGATGAACAAGGCTTGCCGTTTGTAGGGGCGGCGGGACAACTGCTCGACCGGATGCTGGCAGGCGTGGGGCTGAACAGACGGTATAATGTATATATCGCCAATATCGTCAAGTGCCGTCCGCCGCAGAACAGAGATCCGTTGCCGGAGGAGCAGGAAGCGTGTATCGGATGGCTTCGTCAGCAGACACGCCTGCTCCGTCCGAAGATCATCGTGTGTCTGGGCAGGATCGCCGCCTGTCGGTTGATAGATCCCGCATTCCGGGTGACACGGGAACACGGACAGTTTGTACAAAAGGGGGACATTTGGATGATGGGTACATTCCATCCGGCAGCCATATTACGCAATCCGGCACAGAAAGTATCGGCTTTTGAAG
>JAZLKY010000054.1:0-4970 GCA_045597885.1 Acutalibacteraceae bacterium
GGCGGTTGGTCGACGGATCAGCCGGCTTGCTGTTTCGTCCGTTGAAGCAGTACTGGCAGGGCGTGCGGGGTCTGTTCCGGGCTTTTCCTCAGGCGGGCAGAGAACTCGTGCGGGCGGCGAAGGATGGTTTCTTTCCCGTATTTCCCTGCATCGGTCGCCTGCTTCGCCGGGGATTCCGGCGGTATCGGGAAGAATGGCTGTCTTTGTGGTGCCTCGTTGGACCGATCACCGCTTTACTGATACTGGGTATCACTGTCACCCGATGGACACACACCGATTTCTGTTTGTCATTGACCTATGGCGGTGAACAGATCGGCTATATAGAGAATGAGAACACCTATGAGCAGGCGGCATCTTTGGCGATCGACCGTGTTGTGAATGTTGACGATTCTTTTTCGGTCGAGTCGGTGCCGACCGTCGCCATCACCGTGCAGGAGAAGAACCGGCACATGCTTTCTGACACACAGTTGTGCGATGCGATCCTCCGCACAGCAGGGGATGCGATCACCGAAGCGGTTGGATTGTATGTCGACGACAGATTCCTGGGGGCAACAGCTTCTGATGAGGATATGCTGGTCGTCCTGGAGAGCATCAAAGATACCTATTATGATAAAACAGATGACGATCAACGGGCGGAGTTCGTCCAGAAGGTGGAAACGGTCAGCGGACTGTTCCCCACCATGTCTGTGGTGGATGTGGATCAACTCAAATCTGCCCTCACCGCCGAGGCAGTGGTCAAAAAAACCTATACGGTCCTGCCCGGAGATACATTAAGCTCCATCGCCTATCGAAACAACATGACCATCGGGGAACTGCGGAATATGAACCCGGCATATCTGAACACGGATACCGTGTACGATGGGGACGAGCTGTTGGTACAGCGCCCGCAGCCGTTCCTGCAGGTGAAGGTGATCAAGACCATCCGCTATACCGAAAAGATTGACTACAATACCCAGTATGTCAATGTCAATGACAAACCCGTTACCTATACGAAGGTCAAGACCGAGGGCGTCGAGGGCAGTCAGGATATTGTGGCAGAGGTTATTTATATCGACGGACTGGAAACACAGCGCACGGTGGTATCCACCGATGTCACCAAAGAGCCGGTCACCAAGGTGATCGAGCGTGGCACGCAGAAGGTGATCTCCAGTGGCGGTAATACCGTTGTCATCGGGGACGGTGTTTCCCACGGCTCTATGCTGTGGCCGGTACCGATCTGCCACAATTATTCACGCGGATTCGGCTACGGGCATTCCGGCGTGGATATCTGCAACGGACCGGTGACCGTGCGGAACAAACCGGCACTGGCGGCGGACGGCGGTACGGTGGTGTCTGCCGGATGGAACGGCGGCTACGGTAACTATGTCCAGATTCGTCACGCAAACGGGTTGTATACTGCATACGGGCATCTTAATTCCATCAGTGTCGTCAGTGGACAGACCGTTTCCCGTGGACAGCAGATCGGACTGATCGGCTCAACGGGCGATTCCAGCGGACCGCACCTGCATTTTGAAGTGATTCGCAACGGTGTACGTGTCAATCCGCTCAACTACACCCGTCCTTGATCTCCAGCCGGCATGCCGCCGGAGGATCTGCAAACGGTTTTGCTTATGACCGACGGCGATCCGACTTGGCTATGGCGGAAAGAACAGGGGCTGTTAAAAAACGAAAGCTTTTTAACAGCCCCTTTGTCCTCGTGCTGGGGGATCTGACAAAATAATGGCAAGACGAAATTAGCACTCTTTGCATGAGAGTGCTAATTTTTAATAATTCTGTAACAAATTCCCTGTTTCGGGGCAGTATACTCTTATCAAAGGGTGATGCTTACAAAGGAGGCATTGTGATGAATATGCAAAAATTCACGCAAAAATCGTTGGAAGTGTTGCAACTGGCGCAGGAATCGGCGATTCGTGGACAGCAGTTGCAGATCGAGCCGTTGCATCTGCTTTTGGCACTTCTCACGCAGGAGCAGGGGCTGATCCCGCAGTTGCTTGAAAAGATGGCAGTATCGGCGGACGGATTGACGGCGGCGGCGGAAAAGGCGATCGCAGGGTTGCCGCAGGTATCCGGGCCGGGACGGGAACCGGATAAAATTTATGTTGCAGGGGCGACCGACCGTGTGCTGTCGGGGGCAGAGGATATCGCCGGGAATATGAAAGATGAGTATATTTCGGTGGAGCATCTGTTCCTGTCGCTGATCGAGAACGGAGACAGGGCGGTGTCCGAAATACTGAAAACCGCCGGTGTGACCAAGGACGGATTTCTCCAGGCATTGGCAACGGTGCGGGGGAACACCAGAGTGACCGATGATACGCCGGAGGATGCCTATGATGCGCTCAAAAAATATGGCGATGATCTGGTGGAGCGGGCACGGTCAAAAAAGCAGGATCCCATCATCGGCAGAGACGAGGAGATCCGCAATGTCATCCGTATCTTATCCCGGAAGAATAAGAACAACCCGGTTTTGATAGGAGAACCCGGTGTGGGCAAGACAGCCATCGCCGAGGGACTGGCACAGCGCATCGTCAAGGGAGATGTGCCGACCAGCCTGAAGGATAAGACGATCTTCTCTCTGGATATGGGTTCACTGATCGCCGGAGCAAAATACCGGGGTGAATTTGAGGAGCGGCTGAAAGCCGTTCTCAACGAAGTTAAAAAGAGTGATGGACGGATCATTCTGTTCATTGACGAACTGCATACGATTGTGGGAGCAGGAAAGACCGATGGGGCAATGGATGCGGGAAATCTGCTCAAGCCCATGCTGGCACGGGGAGAACTGCATTGTATCGGTGCTACCACACTGGATGAATATCGCCAATATATTGAAAAGGATCCGGCACTGGAACGGCGGTTCCAGACGGTATTGGTCGGGGAGCCGACGGTGGAGGATACGGTAGCAATCCTGCGGGGGCTCAAAGAGCGGTATGAGGTCTATTACGGTGTCAAGATCACCGATCCGGCGATCGTTGCTGCGGCTACGCTATCCCATCGCTACATTACCAACCGTTTCCTGCCGGATAAAGCGATTGATCTGGTGGATGAATCCTGTGCCATGGTGCGTACCGAGATTGATTCCATGCCGACCGAGCTGGATGTTATCCGGCGGCGGATCATTCAGCACGAGATCGAGGAGGCAGCGCTGAAAAAAGAAGATGATGCCATCTCCGGGGAGAGGCTGAACGCTCTGCAGAAGGAACTGGCGGAGATGCGGGAGGATTTCAATAGCAAGAAAGCCCGTTGGGACAATGAAAAAGCCGCTATCGCCAAGGTGCAGGGACTGAAAGAAGAACTGGAACGCCTGCGGGCAGATATCGAGCAGGCGGAAGAAGGATATGACCTTAATAAAGCCGCCGAGCTGAAATATGGGCGGTTGCCGGAACTGGAAAAAGCGTTGGCGGAACAAGAAAAAGCGGCAGAGATCGGGCAGAAAGAAAATCGGTTGTTAAGAGACAAGGTGACCGAAGAAGAGATCGCCCGGATCGTGGAACGGTGGACGGGTATACCGGTGTCCCGGCTGATGGCGGGTGAGCGGGAAAAACTGCTTCACTTAGAAGAGATCCTCCATCGCCGGGTGGTGGGACAGGATGAAGCTGTCACCCGTGTCAGTGAGGCGATCCTGCGATCACGGGCGGGGATACAGGACCCGAACCGCCCCATAGGATCGTTTTTGTTCCTCGGACCGACCGGTGTCGGTAAGACCGAGCTGGCGAAAGCACTGGCGGAATGTCTGCTCGATGACGAACACAACATTGTGCGCATCGACATGAGCGAGTATATGGAGAAATATTCCGTCTCCCGTCTGATCGGAGCGCCTCCCGGCTATGTCGGCTATGAGGAGGGCGGTCAACTCACCGAGGCGGTGCGCCGCCGACCGTACAGCGTGGTGCTGTTCGACGAGATCGAAAAAGCGCACCCCGACGTATTCAATATTCTGTTGCAGGTACTCGACGACGGACGGGTCACCGATTCACAGGGGCGCACGGTGGATTTTCGCAACACCGTGATCATCCTCACCAGCAACCTTGGTTCTCCTGTCCTGTTAGAAGGCATCGGCAGTGACGGCGAGATCACCGCCGATGCCCGGCAGGAGGTGACCGGACTGCTCCGACAGGCATTCCGCCCGGAATTTCTCAATCGGTTGGACGAGATCGTGTTCTACAAGCCGCTGACTAAAGATGCTATTGGGAAGATCGTCGATCTGCTGCTGCAGGGGCTAAACCGGCGCCTGTCGAACAAGCATCTGTCCTGTCAGTTGACGGAAGCGGCAAAAACGCTGATTATCGACAGTGGATTTGATCCGCAGTTCGGTGCTCGTCCGTTGCGGCGTTATCTGCAAAGCCGGGTGGAAACCCGGTTGGCGCAGTATATTCTCAAAAACGATCCTGCCCCCGGCACGGTGCTGACGGTGGATGTCGAAGACGGCGAAATCACCGTGAAGCCGACCACCGAATAACACGCAAAACCCACGGCGACATTAAGGACATATAAAGGAGGACAGCATATGGCGTTATTCCGCAGAAAAAAGACGGAGAACACACTGGTGGCGGAAAAACTGGACGGACGGCTGTTGCAATCGGTGTTTCGACGCTATACCGATGAGAACGGCAGTCCGAAAGAGATTGGTTTGGGACACGGCGGGCGGATTGATACGGCGAACGGTCATGTCATCCTGTCGGTGGCAGAGGGAGAGGTTTTTGTCAACCGGAATATAGCGTCGGTGCGGTGCGGAGAACTGATGTCACTGAAAGGAGCGATCTTCTCCGGGATCAATGAATTGACCGGAGAAGAAGACACGATCCTGGTCTACTACGACAGTTTATATCGGCAATAGAAAAAAGTTGCAATATTTTGAAAAAACTTTCCAAAAAAGGCTTGACAAACGGGGGAAGGGGTGGTATGATAGCAAAGCTGTCCCGCAAAACGGGCGGCACCGAGAAAGCCGCCAGGCAAGTATCGCTGACTTCGTTGCG
>JAZLKY010000055.1:0-2119 GCA_045597885.1 Acutalibacteraceae bacterium
AGGGGAGCATCGGTCTTGCAGGGAACGCTCTTGGTCGTTCCACGGGGATGCACATTCCGGGCAGAACGGTCAAGGCCGCTCCCCACGAAACCCCGGCAGAGACACCATCGCCTGCCCCCTCCTGTGAGGGGGCAGGACAAGGCTATCTCCTGGTCAAACAGTAAAGATCAGACGAAGCTCTTCAGCTTCTTAGTCGCTTCAGTGGCGGCAGACTTGAGGATCTGCTCCTTGGACTTCAGCAACACAGCGACCTGGTTCTCAGCAGCGTGACGGACCTCTGTCCATTCAGAACCGCTCCATCCCTTGCCGATCAGGTTCAGAGCGCCCTGGAAGTACTCGAAGTACAACGGGCTCTTCTGGAACAGGACCAGCTGCGTACCACGGAAGTATTTCTCCAGCACCTTGTTGGCGAAGATGTTCGCACCGGCGCCCTCATACTTGTCGAGGTCGAGGAAGTACCGCAGGAAGTAGTAAGCGGCTTCGGGATTCTTGGCGCCCTTACAGATACCGTATCCACGGTAGCCCAGAGGCATATAAGTCAGCGTCTTGCCATTGTAGGAGGTGGGCAGCGGCACAACGCCGATATCAGAGGGAGCCAGCTCCTTGAAATAGCCGTTGTACTTGGTGCCGTAAGTACCTGCCATACAGATACCGATCTGACCGGTAGCGAAAGAGGTGATACCGTAACCGCCGGCGAGACCTTCGTCAACCGCCTTTGCCATGTACTTCAGAGCGGAGATGAGGTTCTCATCGGTAGCAGAGCCGGTGAACGTACCGGTCTTGGAATCATAGTTAATGAGAGAAGTACCCATCTGCTCTGCCAATGTCATGGATTCCAAGATACCGCCGTTGTAGCCGACCTTCTTGGCATCCTGCATGCACTTGAACAGGTTCTCATAACTCCACTGCTTGGCATCGTAGTAGTCCTGCGGGCTGCGCAAGCCGTTGTTGTTGTAGATTTTCTTGTTGTAGTACACCACGTAGCCGCCGGTGAACGGGCTGTTACGGGTGTTGACGAAGTAGTACTTGCTGCCGACCTTGGTCGCTTCGCTGCAACGCTCATCCCAGAAACCGTCGTTCACATTGAAGATGGACGGCAGAGGCTGCACGACCTCCAAAGCCTGCGGGAAGGTGCTGTTGCTTGCCGCAATATCCGGGGAGGACTTAGCAGCGATCTGCTGTGCTACCTGCGTGATGAAGTCAGCCTCGGAGTACAGAAGCATCTTGACCTTGATGCCGGTGTCCTCGGTGAACTTCTTCACCACTTTCTGGTATTCATCCGCACTGGCTTCACCCCAGTCAGCGAACTGAACCGTCTTACCGGAAACGTTAGACGGAATGTTCTTGAAAATCTCGGTGTTATCCGAATATTTCAAACCATCGCTGTTTGCCTTGACATTAGAGTTGTTGCTGGGCGGGATGACCTTGGTCCCGGTGCTGGTGTTGGTGCTCTGATTGGTGCTGGTATCGGGCAGGCTGTTCTCATAGCCGACATCATCGCCCAGATCCCAGTCGCCGTCACTCTCGGCGATGGATACATCTTCGCTGACATCACTGTCAGTGTTACCCTTGCCGCAACCGACAAACAGGGTAGCGATCATCGCCAGAGCCATGACCAAAGCCAACATCTTCAAAAGATTTGCCTTTTTCATGAAACTTCTCCTTCCATAAATATGGGTTGATTCTGCCGTGCGCTTACACGGCAACTGTACACGAAACACAGAACGGTGAGCCTCCCCCTCTGTCCGAACGTCAGGGCTGTGCATATCCCGGCGTCATTACAGGACAGGCTGTGGCACTGTTCCATACTTCTACGGTCATTGTATCAAAAAACTGCATTTTAGGCAATGTAAATTTTTTTGAAAAAACCGTCAGAAAATTCACCCCTTTTTTAAAAAACATTGTTGTTTATGACTATATAATGCGTTATGTATTTGGTAATTATGAACAAAACATGCTTGCTTTCTGCCTGTTTTTGCAAGAATAAGATCCCTAATTTGGAATATTTTTTATGCCTCTTTTACATTTTTTGGATAAAATGCCGATTTTCAAGCATAACAATGATGAAATTTCGGCTTTTCTGCAAAAAACCGAGTGCTTCCGACCGGGAAAACCGTTG
>JAZLKY010000056.1:0-3088 GCA_045597885.1 Acutalibacteraceae bacterium
GGGATTGCCGCCGGTAAGCACCAGATGTTCACCGGGACGCAGTCCAAGGCTATCCTTGGCGGCTTGTTTGGCATAATAGAACAAGACATCGAGCGAATCAAATGTTTCGGTCAGCACCGGCGTCACCCCCCATGAAAGGGCAAGCTTACGCCAGGTAGCCTCATTGATGGACAACCCGATAATATCAACAGGGCAACGGAAGCGGGACACCATCCGGGTGGTTTTGCCCGACAGGGAGCAAACTACAATAGCTTTTGCTCCGATATCTATCGCCATGCCGCAGGTCGCATGAGAAATAGCATCCAGTGTATCATTGATACGGAAATGGAACTGATGGAAGCGCATAGCATAATCAATATGCGCTTCGGTCTCCGTAGCAATACGGGACATTGTTTCCACTGTCAGGACCGGGTATTTGCCCGCCGCCGTCTCTCCGGACAACATGATGGCACTGGTCCCGTCATACACCGCATTCGCCACATCGGATATTTCCGCACGGGTAGGTCGGGGATTGTGGATCATGGACTCCAGCATTTCGGTAGCGGTGATCACCCGCTTGCCCAGCATCCGGCATTTGGTGATCAGGTGCTTTTGGATGGCGGGTAATTCCTCAAAGGGGATCTCTACTCCCATATCGCCTCTGCCGATCATGATGCCGGAACACTCGGCACAGATCTCCTCGATATTATCCACGCCGGAGCGATTCTCGATCTTGGCGATCAGCTCGATCCCCTCATATCCCTTTTCCGCCATAAACTGCTTGATATCCAGCAGATCCTGTCGGCAGGAGACAAAGGAGCAGGCGATAAAGTCCACGCCATTCTCCGCACCGAAAGCAATATCCCGCCGATCCTGTTCACTGAGATACGGTTGATGGAGCACCTTGCCAGGAAAACTCATACTCTTGCGATCCGACAGTTCACCCCCGGCGACCACCCGGCAGATCACATCAACTGCCGTCACTTCCTCCACAGCGAAAATGAGCAAGCCGTTATTGAGCAGGATACGGTCACCCGTCTTCATCTCTCCGGGCAATCCCTGATAGTTAACAGAGACACGGTCTTGATCTCCCACCGTCTTCTCTGTAGTAAAAGTGAACCGGTCGCCCTCCTGCAGGGTGATCTTTCCGTCGGAAAACGTACCGATACGGTATTCCGGTCCCTTGGTGTCCAGCATGATTGCAATCGGCAAATGCAATCGCTCCCGCACCCGCTTGATCCTGTCGATCTTCACCTGATGATCCTCATGGGTGCCGTGAGAAAAGTTGAGCCGAGCCACATTCATTCCCGCCAAGCACAGTTTTTCCAATGTTTCCTCGTCCCCGCAGGCAGGGCCGATAGTACAAACAATCTTCGTCTTTCGCATCATAGTCCCTCTTTCTAAACGGTCTGCCATCAGCCAATGCCGCTGGCAACCAATGAAAAACACTGTTATTATACCCCATCGGACAGAAAAAGTAAACACTTTTCCGCTTGATGAAAGAAAACTTGACAAAAAAAGATTACTATGATAAAATGTGCCTGCCAAACAAAATCTGAATAGAAATCGGGATATTTATTTTTTACAGGGATAATATTCGCTCCTTTACAAATCATATCATTAAAGGAATTTGGTAAAACAGCAAACTCCACTATGATATGATTTGAGAGTAATATCCCATTTCTGTATGATAGATTTTGTTTGGCGACAATCGGAGTTTGCGTTTTCGGTGCGTTAACTTCGGTTGGCGCATCTTTTTTTTGGAGGTGAAGCATAAAAGAGGGATCTTTTAAACGAGGTTTTGTGGTTTTTTTCACTTGAAACAGTAGCGACTATGCTCCGCAAAACCAGCAAGGAAGCAAATCAAGAAACTGAAAGGAGTGTGCACAAATATGAAGTTTTGTGGAAAATGCGGAAAAGAAATACTGGATGAAGCCGTGATTTGTCCTCATTGCGGTTGCAATGTGACAAACCCGGCACAATCGGCACAACCGGCAGAACCCATCACCGAAAGGCAAAAAGCATCGACATCCTCAATCGTGTTAGGAATAATTGGAATCGTCTGCGGATTATTACTGGCGATAGTGGGACACATTTGTTCCATCATTTCAATAGCGTTTGGTATAAATGATTGCATAAAAAACAGAAAGCCCACAGGATTGATTTTAGGAATCATTGGTGAAGTAATCTCTATTTTCTCTTCAATTATCGGGGCAGTAATCGGAGCCGCTATATTTTAATTGTCACTGTATCGTGTGTTTTGCAGGTCAAAAGGGGATGTGAAAAAACTTTCGTTTTCCACATCCCTACAGACTGTCAATAAACCCCACAACCGTCAAGAACAGTTAAAACAAAAACAAAAAAGATGAGTCAAACGAACCGAAGCCATTACGGTAGTCGAAGGCGTACAAAAGCACGTCGAGGATAAGAGCCATTTATAACTTCTTCTCTTTAAATTCCGATCTGTCACTCCGCAAGATCTTTGAGTGTATCTCCGGTGAGACGGTAAGTCGTCCATTCGGACATCGGCTGTGCCCCTAAAGAAAGATAGAAGTCAATACTCGGCTTATTCCAATCAAGGCACCACCATTCAAGTCTTCCGCATCCACGGCAGACGGCGATGGCGGCAAGCTTCTTCAGCAATGCCTTACCGTATCCCTTGCCACGGTATTCCGGTTCGATATACAGATCCTCCAGATATATCCCCGCTTTGCCAAGAAAAGTTGAAAAGTTATGGAAGAACAATGCGAAGCCGATCTCTTTACCCTCTTCAAGAGCAAAGATCACTTCCGCTTTTTGCCTGTCGAAAATCCAGTCTTCGAGAGTATCCACATCTGCTACGACCTCGTCCGCCATCTTTTCATAGTCGGCAAGCTTTTTGATAAAGTACAAGATCAAAGGAGTATCTTCCCGCTCGGCATTTCTGAAAGTCAACATAGTTCTCTTCACGATCCTTTCCACAGGTCTTGATCATTGATAATATAACATATTCGGTTATCTTGTCGCTCGACAGTGCATTTTCATAAATTTCAAAGGTATCTGTTCCAACTACTTCGCCTGTTATTTCGTAGTAAACATTTCCCGTGAAGTAGAGAACAAAAGACGTAAC
>JAZLKY010000057.1:0-5251 GCA_045597885.1 Acutalibacteraceae bacterium
TGGAAGCTATGGCGATCGGGCTACCCTGTGTCTGTACGGATTGCGACGGCGGGGGAGCGAGGATGATGATCCGGGATCATGAGAACGCATTACTGGTCCCCAAAGGGGATCTGCAAGCGGTGCTGGCGGCGATGAAAGAACTGGCGGAGGATCCAGATCTGGCGGATCGTTTGTCGGTGCAGGCAGAAAGAGTGAGAGAAACGCTGTCGGCGGAAACGATCACCGCCCGGTGGATCCAAATGATATCATGACATAAGGAGCTTAGATTATGCAAGAATGGTTGACGGAGATCGGTCCGGCAAAAAAAGGAATCAATCTCAATATTAAAGAAATATGGCAATACCGGGATCTGATCGGTCTCTTTGTGAAACGGGATTTTACATCCAAGTATAAGCAGACGGTACTCGGTCCTCTGTGGGCGGTGATCCAGCCACTGTTGACCACCATCGTTTTTTCTGTTATTTTCGGCAGTCTTGCCAAACTGACTACAGCAGATGTGGCGGGAGAAACGATCCAAATGCCGTCCTTTTTGTTCTACATGATCGGTACGATCACCTGGTCGTATTTTTCATCTACCGTAAATGCAACATCCAACACCTTTATCACCAACCGGGCGGTGATGGGAAAGGTATACTACCCCCGGATGGCATCACCGATCGCTTCGGCTCTGTCCGATCTGATCTCTTTCTTTATCCAGATCGTGCTGTTTCTGGGCATCTTGGTGGTTTGTGTGCTTACCGGAAAAGCACAGATTTTCTTTTCGCCGTTGTGTTTCCTGTTCCCGGTATTGGTCCTTCAACTGATCTTGCTCAGCACCGGGGTGGGGATCATTATCTCGGCATTGACGACCAAATACCGTGACCTGACGATGCTGGTCGGGTTTGGTTTGAGTTTGTGGCAATATTTGTCGCCGATCCCCTATGGACTGGCGATGATCCCGGAAAAGTATATGAGCCTGTATATGCTCAATCCCGTCACGCCCATTGTGACCACGATGCGGTATCTTTTCTTCGGTACCGGTTATTTTGATATTACTTATTATTTGATCAGTTTCGTGATGACGGTGGTGATATTTCTGATCGGCATGATTCTGTTCAACCGAATCGAACGTACCTTTATGGACACGGTCTGATACCGACCGATGATGATGCAGAAAGGATAGTATTTTATGAGTGAATTGATGGTTCAGGTAGAGGACGTCTATAAAGAATATCGGCTTGGTGCGATCGGCGGGACGACCTTGCGGGATGAACTGCAACGGAAAATGGCAAAGGTTCGGAAAAAGGAAGATCCCACCCGTAAGATCGGACAGGAGGATGTCAATATCGGTGAAAAATTCATGGCACTTTCCGGCGTTTCATTTGAGGTGAAAAAGGGGGAAGCCATCGGGATCATCGGGCACAACGGCGCAGGAAAATCCACCCTGCTCAAACTGATCACCCGGATCACAGCGCCAACGCAAGGGAATATCCGTCTCAACGGGCGTGTTGCTTCCATGCTGGAAGTCGGGACCGGTTTTCACCAGGAACTGACCGGGCGGGAGAACGTCTATGTCAACGGTGCTATCCTCGGCATGACCAAAAAAGAGATCGACGCCAAGATGGAGGATATTATCGAGTTTTCCGAGGTGCGGCAGTTTATCGACACCCCGGTGAAACGGTATTCCTCCGGTATGTATGTCAAGTTGGCGTTCTCGGTGGCGGCGCATCTCGACAGCGAGATCATGATCATGGATGAAGTGTTGGCGGTCGGTGATGTGGCGTTCCAGAACAAGTGTATCCAAAAGATGAAAGAACTGGCGGAATCCGGGCGGACGGTGTTGTATGTCAGTCACAATATGGCGACGATACGGAATTTGTGTACCCGTTGTATTGTGATGGAACATGGTCAACTTGTTTTTGACGGTGATGTGGAGGATGCCATTTCTCATTATGTGACGGTCAATCAAGTGTTGAGCATATCTGCGGATTTGAGTGGTATAGAACGTCCCTATAAGACAACGCAAAAGATTCGAATGAAGCACTTTGCTTTTTTGGGCAAGGAGGAAAGTGCTTTTTCAATGGGAGAGAAACTGACATTTGCTCTATCATGGGATTCGCAAGACTCTTTTACTGATCTGCAATTACGGATTGGTGTATTTTCTGCAATGCAAGTAGGGATTGCTGTTGCTTTTTCCCATCGTTTTTCTTGTCAGAAAGGAGAGCAGTCAGCTCAATTTGTTTTGGATGTTTCACAGTTACTTCCCGGAAAATATTTTTTGGAACTTGTTTTTAACGAGATTTCAGAAAACGGAAATTGGGTGAAACATGATGTGATCGGTCGAGATGTTCTTTGCTTTGAAATCACGGTTTCAAAAGATAAACCTGTTTATCATTATGCTCACGCCAGTTGGGGTTCAATCGCCTTGCCGGATGTGGAAGTCGTCAGCATCATGTCGAAAGGGGAACAGCGACATGAATCGAACGCAGTTTTATAATGAGATACATGAAAGTATTGATTGCGTAGTTGCAGAATATGATAAAAATGTGGATGTGTTATTGATGCTTTGCGCAGTTTTCACACTGTCTGTATGAACAACAATATCAAATATCTATTGACATATGGCTCATTACTGGGAGCAGTACGAGATGACGGATTTATTACCTGGGATTTTGATATTGATGTTTTTGTTCTGTTCGACGAAAGAAGGCATTTACTGGAAGTTTTGAAAAAAGAATTGGATCCGGCGTTCGGAATTCATTCCCTTGAAACGAATCCTCGTTGTGAGTCGTTTAAAATACGGATTTTTCCGAAAGGAAAGGACCCGTTGTTACACCATTTGGACCTTTTTTCCTGGCTCCTGCTCCTAACAGCGAAAAGAAATTCCGGAAATGCGCTAAAAAAATCAAAAAAATAGAAGGGATAAAGTGGTTAAAAGTCGGAAATCCCTCTCCGTGGAAGCCCAAAGAAAAACACAAAAAAACCATGGACAAAATAAAAAGAGGATTATTGTTGCCGTTTAGTCAAAACTTTATCAATAAAAAATTTTTTCGTTTGTTCGGAAATTATGTGATCAGAATAAGTTTTCCGATTATTATATGAATATAGATGTTCGAAATGATGTTCGTCGGTTTAGAAGAAGTGATATTGACGAAACTGTTTTGTATCAATCTTCGGAAGGAGAGTTTTTGATTTCGAAAAATTATGAACAGATTTTGAAAAAATGCTATGGTGACTATTCTTCGTGTCCGTCTTTCAAGAAAAGGTTTGACGAATGGCTTATTCACTGTAACAATTGTGGCTTTTTTAAATGATAGATCGTACTGAACTGTGAATTGATTGGATTTGACGAATCCTTACCGAAAACGTTCTGATGGTCTTGCAAAACGACCGAAAGAACTAACTCATATGATTGAATGTGCTGAAAAAATGTCTGCCGGTATTCCGTTTGTTCGTGTCGATTTTACGACATGGGATGATCGGCTGTATTTCGGAGAATTTACTTTTTTTTGATTGGGGCGGTTTGATTTCGTTCGAGCCGAAAGAGTGGGATCATATTTTAGGAGACTGGATCACTTTGCCGCAAAAGAAAAAAAGATAGTTCAATTGGTTTAAATGAGGATATGAAACGATATCCGGAAAAAGTTTCTCCCCCTAAATTTTGGAAATATTACCGCAAACAACGGGAGAGCCGTTTCCGGTTTGTCCGAAGACATTATCGTCGATTGTTTGTAAAAGAATGTAAAAAGAATTTGATTGAAATATCTGCATACCAAATCGGCGGCGGGTTATTTATCAACCATCCGTATTTGATAACGATCAACAAAGGCGCTGTTTTGGGATGGAATATCAATCTGCATAAAGGTGTGACGATCGGACAGGAAAACCGTGGGGTTCGTAAGGGCGCACCGATGATTGGAGACAATGTTTGGATCGGAGTGAATGCTACGATCGTTGGGAAGATCCGCATCGGAAACGATGTGTTGATCGCTCCCAATGCCTATGTGAATTGTGATGTTCCGGATCATTCGGTCGTTTTCGGTAACCCCTGTATTATCAAGCATAGAGATAATGCAACGGAGGGATATATCAACAGAACGGTGACACCTGTCAACTATCAGTGATGAGGTAAAAATGCCCAAAAAATAGATTGTCAGCAAGAGGAAGCACAGTTATGCTCAGTCCGATCAGAACCACATGGATGTATTTTCCGGAGCGGATAGGGATCTGCGCCGGGGTGTGGATCATTATCAATATCCTGCTCACAGCATCGCTGCGCCGGGGGCGGCTGCACCGTGCCGGTGCCGTAAAAAAAGCGGCGGGGATATTGCTCATAAACTATGAGTATCTGCTGTGCTTTTTCACCGTGCTCGGCAGACGGTCGCTGGATTATTACCGGTTTGATTTTCAGTTGGGAGATTCGTGGCGGCAGGCGTTTTTGCAGGGGGACAGTGCGCTGTTCCGGCAGATCCTTGCCAATGTGGCGGTGTTTATTCCCGTCGGTTTTCTGCTGATCCTTCTGTGGATGGGGCGGCGGCGGTGTTTCCTTCGCTCGTTGGGGTGCGGTGTGTTGCTGTCCTGTGCCATCGAACTGATACAGTTTGTTTGGCGGCGGGGGATGTGTGAGGTCGACGATGTGGTCGGCAATACGGTCGGACTGCTGATCGGATGTTTGCTGGCGATGGCGGTGACCGGGATTCGCAAAAGGCATCCCTAAAAAGAAAATATACGGTTGAGAGGTGACAGCGATGAAAGGATTATCTGCAGAACAGAGGACTCTTTTGTCGCTGGTTTCTTTTACTCTGTTCGGGAAAGAGGGGCCTCTGCCGGAGACGGTGAACTGGGCGGCTGTGGAACGGGAAGCCCGTCTACAGGCGGTACTGCCGCTGGCGTTCCGGCACGCAGAGCGGCTGCCGCCATCTGTTCGTGAGCAGACGGACCGGGTGCGGAAGGCGGCTGTGGTCAACAATATGGATGTTGAGTGGAGCCATGTGTATGTCGATACGCTGATGAATCGTGCCGGTGTGCCGTATGTGATCCTGAAGGGGTACGCTTGCTCCCGCTATTATCAGGAGCCTGCACTGCGGTCAATGGGAGATGTGGATTTTCTCGTGCCACGGACGGGACTGGCGGCGGCAGGTAAGGCGTTGGAAGCTGAAGGATTTGTCCCTGCTACGGGGAATCATCCTTTTCACCGGAGATATGTCCGTGGTCGGGCATCGGTGGAGATGCATTTTGATCTTCCCGGCATTCCCGGCGGAAATGCCGGAAC
>JAZLKY010000058.1:0-3731 GCA_045597885.1 Acutalibacteraceae bacterium
CGCAGGCCGTATACTTGGGCGATCCCATCGCCTACCAGAATAACCGTGCCGGTTTCCACCATCTCGATCTTATCCCGATAGTGCTTGATTTGTTCTTTGATAATTTGACTGATGTCTTCCGGTCGATTCACTGATTCATCACTTCTTTCATATCATGCAGGCGGCGGCGTAAACTGCCGTCCAGTACCTGTCCGTCAACATAGACGATCACACCGCCTAACAGTGTCTGATCCACGGTGCATTCCAATGTGACGGTATGCCCGGTGGATTTTTCTAATTTTGCTCGGATCTCGCTCTGCTCGGTTTCTGTCAGCTCCACAGCACTGACCACCTTGGCGACTGAGTGCCGTTCGGCTTGCCGCATCAGTTGCTGATAAGTCTCTACACTCGCTTCGAGCTGATCGGCATCCCCCCGGCAGCAAAGCAATTGGAGAAAAGATACGACTTCTTCCGCCACCGTCTGTCCGAATGCCTGCTCAACGGCATCCAGCCGCTCCTGTAATGGAATGCCGGGAGAAGACAGGAGCAGTACATAGGAAGGATTATCTGCAAATATCTGTCTAACACAGGCAAGGTCTTCTGACCAGTCTGCGTTATTCTCTTTACTCAAGGAGAATAACGCTTGAGCATATTCCTGGCTGATATCTGCCATGGATACCCCTCCTTTTTTAGAGTTTGTTAGCCGTTTGTAAAAATCACTCATTGTTAAAAGAGCAAGGCTTTTGAATATATTTGCAACTGATTTTTCTCCATCGTAACCGTAGGGAACGGGCTTGCCCGTTCTGAAAAAGTTTCTGCTTTTCTTGAAATTCCATGCGGAACGGGTAGCCGAAGGCTCCGAGCGGTAGTGAATGACAGTCCGGGGGACTGTCAGAGCCGCGAGTTGACCGAGCCCGCAGGCGAGACAAGCCCGTTCCCTACAGTTTGTAATATTGTCTGCTTGATTTTTACAATCGGTTATTAGAGTTTGTCTTCATTCTTCGTGTTGATCCCATCCAAGAAAGAATGGATCAAAGTGCGGTGATCGTCCGCCTTAATCTCCCGTTGCAGCATCTTTTCCGCCAACAGAGCGGAAACGGTGACGATCTCCTCCTTGACAGAGGCATCAGCCTTCTGCCTTTCCAGTTCGATCTGTGTGGCTGTTTGCTGTAAAAGACGATCTGCCTGTTCACGGGCATCCGTCAAGATCTGTTCGCTTCGACGGTTGGCGCTCTCCGTTGCCTCACGGATGCGGTCAGTGGCTTCTGCCTTTGCCCCTTCCATCTTGCTTTCCCATTCGGTGCGAGCGGCATCGGCGGCTTCTTTGGCACTGTCGGCGGCGGCGTACCGCTCGTCAATAGCCGCTTGCCGTTCTGCCAACACCTTCTTGACCGGCTTGTACAGGAACCGCTTAAGCAGCCGATAGAGAATGAGCAGATTCGCCAAAGAGATCAGCATCTGCCAAACATTCACCGAAATAATATCTAACGCTGGCATAGTTGCATCTCCTGTTTCGCTTATTTCTGAATAGCTTTGAGCAGAATGTTGACAAACCGACCGGGTGCCACAAAGATCAGCAAGATTCCGATGACAAGGCCATACAGACCGGTGGTCTCAGCAATGGCACATCCCATCAGCATCGTAGTGGTGACATCACCTTTGCATTCCGGCTGGCGTCCGATGGCTTCACAAGCTTTGGCGACAGCGTTACCTTCACCGATACCGGGGCCGATACCGGCAATCAAAGCCAAACCTGCGCCAACAGCGCATCCGCCTAAAATAATACCGATCGCTAACTCTAACATACCTTTTTCCTCCGTTTTCTGTTTTTTTTATCTGAAATATACGGCTAACAATTATTGAGCGGCGCCTGATGCCTTTTTCGCCTGTCGCTTTGCTTTACGCAGGGCGTAATCCTCTGCCGGGAATCCTCCGGAAACATACAGCATGGTCAGCATGGCGAAGATAAACGCCTGAAGGCAACCACTGAACAGGTCAAAATATACCGAGAAGATGGCGGGCAAACCGATTTGCAGGAAGGGGATCTCGCCCAAAAAGCCCGGAAGCCATCCCAACAGCATGGCAGTGACCGATCGTAAGAGCGTACCGATCAGAACCGAAATGACTGCCCCCGACAGCACATTGCCGTAATGGCGGAACGCCATGGAGACCGGAGTGGCAAATTCGCTGATGACATTCATCGGTGTAAGAAGTGCCGGCTGGGCAAAGCTCTTCAGATAGACGATAGGACCGGCTTTCATCTTCGCATACGTGATAAGAAAGAACACGAGCAGTGCCCAACCGCCGACTACATTCATGTCGGATGTGGGAGTAAACAGACCGATGACTGCCAACAAACTGGAAAACGCTGACAACCCCATAATGGCAGCCACAAACGGAGCATACCCGGAAAAGTACGGGTCCATGTTCGTTTTAACCAACTTCTCGGTTTGCTCTACGACCCATTCCGCCAGATGCTGACGCTTGGTCACCGGTCTTGCGGCAATGCCGTGGGTGAGATACAGACAGCCGAACAGCACCGATAGGATCACCAGCCAGGAGTTGACCTGTGACTCGGTGATGGGCAGATCCTGGAATGGCATGGGGATCGTAAAGTAAATCAGTGCACCGGAAATGTTGATCTCCTCTCCGGCATCTATAGGAACATTGTACAACAATGTATAAAAAAGAGGCCAAAGTACTTTGAGCAAAATGCCGCACAATAGCGGCAGTACAGTCAAGATCAACAGCAATGCATCTACCGCTTTGAAGCGGCGGCTTGTCGGTGCCATGCGGCATTCACCTCCTTTGAGATCATTCGTCATCTTCATCGTCATCATCCCAACCGATGGCAGTTCGTTCTTCTGCCATCGTGTGGGCATATTTTTTATCCACTACCGGGCGTAAAGCGATCACGATACGGGGGAATAGCAGTGGGATCAGTGTCGCCCAAATGTTAAAAACGGAAACCAGCGCACCCACCATGGCGACACCGAAAAGCAAAATGAACCGACCGGTCTGGGACACCTGTAAGGTGGCACGGGCTTGCTTTTCTTCCTTTTCCACTGCTTTTTGCACCGCCAAACCCATGAGAAAAAAGTTTCCCACGGCGGCAATGACGCCCAGCAGATTACCCAACAGGTAGGTGCCATCCCACAGCAGTACCCGAAAATATGACAGCAAGAGGAAAACCCCTTGCAGGACAGCGCTCAGGATCAGTACGCCGGTGGCGATGAACAGTGTTTCACGCTTGACAGTAGGGTTAATCTTATCCATCGCCACTTCTCCCCCTTATACAACTTTATGGATAAATATACCATATAATGAAATTTCCGTCAATAGGTTTTTGTAATTTTTGTTAATTATTCTGTGGATGGTTTTGACTGAGGATAACCTATCTTCAAAGAACATTATTACCAATTATATTTAGGGGAAAAGATAACGACAAAAATCCCGAAGCACATCCCAAAAGCACGGAAAGGATTGACCGCTTCTTTTATTTTGCGCTTCGATTGGCAAACAATAAACGGGAAATTGTGGTTTTGTTTCAAATCATTCCACAAGATATTGTGGGGCAATAATGCGGCAAAAAAAATTGCAAAAAATAGCAAAAAAACTTTCCAAAAAAGGCTTGACAAACGGGGGAAGGGGTGGTATGATAGCAAAGCTGTCCCGCAAAACGGGCGGCACCGAGAAAGCCGCCAGGCAAGTATCGCTGACTTCGTTGCGAATGGTCAAAAGGATCACTTGTG
>JAZLKY010000059.1:0-1369 GCA_045597885.1 Acutalibacteraceae bacterium
TTGAATGTTTGCGGGTTCGGTCAATAAACTTCGATGACATCACACCATCAAAATTGTTTTCTGGCAGGCTCGCAATGACACCGCTCTCGGATTTTGATGGAAAACAAGTGTATCTCCCGCAACAAATGCGATGATACCCTCAACGGAACGGGCGAGCCCGTTCCCTACGGTCGGCAGGTGAACTGCCGTTCCGCAAAGCACCCCACCGAACTGTCCACCTGTCTCCCCCTCGGCGTGGAAATCTCTCCCGAAACGGTCATCCGGTATAAACAGCATCTGCTTGCCACCGGCTATGCGGTGCGGAGCATTAATTCCATGCTCGTGTCGCTTAACTCTCTTTTCTCCTTCCTCGGCTGGCATGACTGCAAGGTGAAGACCATGAAGGTACAGCAGTCGGTTTTCTGCCCGGAAGAAAAAGAACTGACCAAGCAGGAATATGAACGCCTGTGCAAAACGGCACTAAGACAAAACAACGAACGCCTGTATCTCATCCTGCAGACCGTTTGCGGCACCGGCATCCGGGTGAGCGAACTGGAATTTATCACGGCGGAAGCGGTCAGACGGGGCGAGGCGGTGGTCACGCTGAAGGGGAAGACACGCACTGTGTTTCTTGTCAAAGAACTGCAAAAGAAACTGCTCGCCTACTGCCGGAAAAGGAACATCAGCGCCGGACCGGTTTTCGTCACCCGCACCGGACAGCCCGTCAGCCGCACCAACATCTGGCGGGAGATGAAAAACCTGTGTAAAGCGGCAAAGGTCGATCCCCGCAAGGTGTTCCCCCACAATCTGCGCCACCTGTTCGCCCGTGTGTTCTATGCCATGAAAAAGGATATCGCCAAATTAGCCGATATCCTTGGTCACAGCAGTATCAATACCACCCGCATTTATATCATCAGCACCGGCAAAGAGCATCGACGGCTGATCGAAAACATGAAACTGGTGATTTAAATAATGCACACTGCATAATTGGGGCGTTCCGCCGATCAACCCGCAAACCCACGGCGACTCCGTAGGGGCGAACTGTGTTCGCCCGCCGAGCGTACAGCCAAACCTATTGCGTGAACCGCACCCCGATAACCGCCGTATTACCCCCGTGTCATTACGAGGAGCGGACACGGTCGAGGTGTAAATTCAGCGTGGTATTTCAATCGTATCCCGTATTTGTTTTGTAATGCAAAAAAATATAGCGACGAAGTAATCCATTCTTAAGATCGATGCGTTCGCATCGATAACAGTTCGCCGCTCGGCGGCGTTTAGGATGGATTGCCACGCCTGCCCGATTTTTGAATGTTTGCGGGTTCGGTCAATAAACTTCGATGACATCACACCATCAAAATTGTTTTCTGGCAGGCTCGCAATGACACCGCTC
>JAZLKY010000060.1:0-2069 GCA_045597885.1 Acutalibacteraceae bacterium
CGTCAGCATCTGCAAAAAGAGTTCGGCGGCGGGGGATACGGCGGAACGGCGATAAACGGAAACGGTGCGTTGCAGATGGCAGTCGCTGATGTCCAAAAATGAGATGTCTGCCGGGATCTGACCGTGCCATGACCGTTCCGGCATCAGGGCGATCCCCCATCCCAGTTCCACATAACGGCGCAGATAGGACGGATCATCGCATTCGATGAGGATATGCGGTTCAAACCCTGCCAGTCGACAACCGGCGACGGTGAACCGTCGCAGAGAAGTGCCTTTTCCCATGGTGAGGAAGGGCACTTCTTTCAGTTCTGCCAGCCGGTGGGAGCTCCGGCACAACGGACTGTCTGCGGCGGCGGCAAAGCGCAGGGACTCCCGGAGCATTGGCTTCTCGTGAAAGCCGGCATAGCGGTCGCCGCTTTCGTCCACGATCAGATCGTACTGTCCGATATCCGTTTCGTGATAGTCGTGGGATATGTGGAACACCACCCCCGGATGCTCTTGCCGGAAACGGGCGATATGACGGGAAACGACGTTGCGCTCGGTGCGGATGAGCAGACGGATATCGCCGGTCAGTTCCCCGTCGGGATGCTGTACGGCGGTCACCGCTCCGTCGAGTGCCGTGAGGGCGGCGGCGATCCCGTCCCGGAAGGTACGCCCCGTACCGTTTAGCCGGATGCGGTTGCCCGCCCGGTCAAACAGTGGGACACCCAGCTCTGTTTCCAACCGTTTGACGGCAATGGACACGGCAGACGGTGGGACACCGTAGCGTGCCGCCACATGGGAAAAATTCTCGCTTTGTGCACTGTCGAGAAAATAACGCAGTTGTAATAATTCCATTTTGTTTCCCCTTTTTCTACGTTTTAGGTTATTTTACTATATAATAGAATGAATGGCAAGTGCATATTATCTTATTCTTTACAATATAGTGTTCCTGCGGTATACTGGAAAAAAAGGGGGGTTATCCGTGAGTGAACTGTTGGAAATATTGATGATCGTCAGTTTTGGCTGTTCGTGGCCGCTCAATGTGATCAAATCGTGGCGTACCCGGTCAGCCAAAGGGAAAAGTCTGCCGTTTTTACTGCTGATCTTTATCGGCTACATCTGCGGGATCGCCGCCAAACTGTGTGCGCCGTCATTCAAATGGTATGTGCTGTTTTTCTATGTTCTGAATCTGGTGATGGTGGGGCTTGATCTGTTGCTGTATATCCGCAACCGCCGCCTTGACCGTATCAGAGAGAAAAATGAGAAGTGAGGACGAAACAATGAACAAACAAACATTTTTTTATGCCGGGATCGAGGACCCGCAACGGTGTCTTGACCTGTATCTGCCCGATCAGCCGCCCAAAGCGTTGATGATCCATTTTCACGGCGGCTGTCTGACGCGCGGCAGCCGCCACCATGCGGCGGAACGGTTCAGCACGTTAATCGACCATGGGTTTGCGTTGATCAGCGTAGAATATCGGTTGGTCCCGTCGGTGCAGTTTCCCGCCTTTTTGGAGGATGCGGCACAGGCGGTGGCATTCGTGCAACAGCATCTTGCCGACTGGGGATGCCCGCCCCATCTGTTTTTGGAGGGGAGCAGTGCCGGGGCATATATCGTGATGATGCTCCACCTCGATCCGCAGTATTATGCTGCCGCCGGTGTGGATGGGAACGCCATCGCAGGATATCTGTCTGACAGCGCCCAGATGTTCGCTCATTTCACGGTGCTGAAAGAGCGGGGGATGGACGATCGGCTGGAGGTGATCGACGAAACGGCGCCGATCTCGTATATCCGGGAGGGGTTGTATCTCAAGCCCCTGCTTATCCTCTATTATACCGCCGACATGGCGTGCCGCCCGGAGGAGAACCGTCTGTTCTACGCTTCGGTGCGCCGGGTGATGCCCAAAGCGCCGGTCGAGATCCGGCAGATCGAGGGCAAACACACCAATCCGGACGACCCGGAGGCATTTGCCGATCTGTATGAGCGGTTCATGAATCGGATACTAAAGAGGATGGAGTCGATATGAATATTCTGTCATTTGGCAACAGTTTTTCGGAGGATGCCCACGCCCGTCTGCATCGGGTGG
>JAZLKY010000061.1:0-1944 GCA_045597885.1 Acutalibacteraceae bacterium
ATCATCCAGCAGGTGACAGTCCGTCACAACGATACCGTCTGCCGCTTCGATATAATCAAAATCTGCCGACCGTTCCAGCCGGGCGGAGAACTGCGTCTTCAATCCGGCATATTCCACCGTGACCGGGTTATCGCCGCCGACAGTCCACGGCTCGTTCAGTTGATCATCCGAAACAGAAAGCAGATCATCATCAAACCAAGAATCCGTATATTTCGCATAGATACAACTGCCGTCCTTGTTGGTCACCCGATAGGAAAAATGCGGGATCTGATACAAGCATGTGCCGTCAGACAAAACAGAGCAGGCGGTGGCAACAAAATCATTCTGCTCGGCGATCACCTCTATGGAGGCATACGGCTTTTCGACCACCGTCACCGGGAAGGTGACTTCCTTTCCCATGACAGAAAGCGTGCATTCATAAGTGTTGCCGACCGTCCACGGGTTTTCACTGTCCTGTCCGTCGGAAACATTGATACGATAGTCCTTACCGCCATAATACAGATACTCGTAGGAACCGATCTTGCCCGTACCGGTGGTGCCGTCCGTCATTTCGTATGAAAAAGAACCCGATACCGAATACCGGAACCATTCTTTCCCGCTCCCCCAGTCGATAGACCAATATCCGTCGACCTCATCAATCACCGAGATCGGATCGACCGTAATACTCTTGAGCGGACTTCCCACGATCTCTACGGGAACAGAAACGGTCGTCCCGCCGATAGATACCGGCAAGGTGTGCTTTCCGATCCCCCATTGATTCTCATAACTTTGGTCATCCAGAGCATAACCCCAATAGGTGCGTCCTTGATACTCGGCATAACTCCATCCGGTTTTAACCGTCCCGTCCAACAGCTCATAGTCAAAATAGACAGACGGATCATACCGATACCATTTTTCGCCGGAATCCTCATCGGTCTCCCATTCTCCGCCTGAGTATTGGATCAAGGTGACCGGGTGAGGCGTAATACTCTTAAAAATATTGTCAGCCACCGTGACATTGAACGAAAATTCCTGCCCCAAAAGCATCCCTTTGACCGGATAGGTTTCGCCCACCTGCCATTGATGCTGATAGTCCTGCCCGTCTTCATACGAGAAATCAATCCAACAGCCATCATAATAAAGACTACCACGGTCAGAGCCGGTAGTGCCGTCCTTGAGCGTATAAGAAAACGGGACATCATATGTATACCGGAACCATTCTTCCCCGCTCTCCCAATCAGTAGACCAGTAACCGTCCGCCCCACTGATCACGGCACAGTCCTGCACCACTGCCTCTGCCAGTGGTGATTCGGCAACCGTCACCGGACAGGTGAACTGTTTTCCAAGCAGCGTGCAGGTGATCTCATAGGTGTTGCCCGGAAGCCACTGATTCTCATAACTCTGCTCGGTATCACACGAGATCCAATACTCTTCCCCCTCATACTCAACAGAATATCCTTCGCCTTCCGTCCCGTCCGGGAGGGTATAGGTGATTGTAACAGTGGGATCGTAATAATACCACCACCGTTCGCCGGTTTTGCTGTCTGTACGCCAATATCCGTCGGAATAAGGGTACAGTGTCCGGCAGCTGACGGATGTGACCGTCAGGGGACTTTCGATAATCTCCACCGTATACGAGAACGGCAAACTGTCAATGGTACCGGTGACCGTATGCTTGCCGATCCCCCACGGATGCTCAGCACTCTGGTCACTGGTACAATTTGCCCAGAGACCGATTTCGCCTGCATGTCCTGTCCCGGCAGTCCCGTCAGACAGAACATAGTCAAATACCGGCTCGCAATCGTATTCGTACCAGTCTCCATAAGAAGATGTCCAGTTCCAGCCGTGTGTGTTGACAATGACCGTCTGATCATGCGCCGTCACACTTTTCAGCGTCACGCCTTCCGCCAAAGCCGCCAAGCCGGGAGAAAGCATCGACAGCACCAGAGCAAGACACAGCAAAAG
>JAZLKY010000062.1:0-2373 GCA_045597885.1 Acutalibacteraceae bacterium
AGCAGGATACGAAAATTGCGGGACTGGCGCATGAAGCAGGAAAGGCCTGCATTATTGTGGTGAATAAATGGGATGCGGTAGAAAAAAATGACCGCACCATGGATCAGATGCGAAAGAAGCTGATGGATGATTTTTCCTTTATGCCGTATGCGCCGATCCTGTTTATTTCCGCTAAGACAGGGCAACGGGTGGATCGGTTATTTGAACTTATCCGCTTCGTGAGCGAACAGAATGCCATGCGTGTCAAGACCGGGTTGCTCAACGATGTTTTGGCACAGGCGGTCACCCGTGTGCAGCCCCCTACCGACAAGGGACGCCGTTTGCGAATCTATTATATGACACAGGTATCTACCCGTCCGCCGACCTTTGTCTTCTTTGTTAATCGGGCTGATCTTTTTCACTTTTCCTATCAACGGTATTTAGAGAATCAACTGCGGGAGACGTTTGGATTGGAAGGGACACCGGTTCGGTTCATAATAAGGGAAAAAGGAGAGTCATAAAGGATGGGCGAATTTATTCACAACAGTTGGCTGTCTCTGCTGTTGACCGGTGTTGTTGCTTATCTGCTCGGTAGTATCAACTGGGCTATCATCATTACGCAGCTTTTCTCCCATCGGGATATCCGTTCGGTCGGAAGTGGTAACGCCGGGGCGACCAATGTCCTGCGCTCTCAGGGAGTACTGCCGGCGACGCTCACGTTTTTAGGTGATTTGGGGAAGGGGATCGTATCGGTTTATATCGGCGGATGGCTGTTATGTTATCTAAATTTGGGGCAGCAATCGCTGTCGGTGGAATCGGTGCGGCTGATCGGACAATATGCCGCTGGGCTGTGCTGTATCATCGGTCATATTTTTCCGCTTTTCTACGGATTCCGTGGCGGAAAGGGTGTGCTGGCAACGCTGGGGATGTTTTTTGTGCTGGACTGGCGGATCGCTGTTCTGGGGCTATTGCTGTTCATGGCGACGGTGATCATCAGCCGGATGGTTTCCCTCGGCTCGGTTTTGGCAGCCAGCTATTTGCCTATTCTGACTTTGATTTTCCGGTTATGGGTGGACGAAATGTCCGCCAATGTGGTGATCTTTTGCGTGGTGTTGTCAGCAGTCATTGCGGCTATCGTCATTTGGAAGCACGGTTCAAATATGCGGCGGATCGCTTCCGGCACAGAACGGCGGCTGGGAGAAAATGAGAGCGGCAAAACCACTTCGCAGTGAAGAGGATCTTGTTTTTCAAAAACTGTCTGATTTTGAAAGAAAGGAAGGCTTTCGTCCAGTGAAAGCAACGGTCACATAAGTATGGAAGAGTTACCCAGAGTGGCGGCAATTAGCGACTTGTCCGGCTTCGGACGCTGTTCACTGACGGTAGCACTGCCTCTGTTGTCCGCCATGGGATTTCAGGTTTGTCCTATGCCGACGGTTCTGCTATCGGCACATACCGGGTACGATGAGCCGTATATCCGTGATCTGACAGACAGTACTGCTCCGTATTTCCGACACTGGCAACAGTTGGGATTGACATTTGCGGCGGTCATGACGGGCTTCCTCGGCACACCGGCGCAGGGGGAGGCTGTCGGCGAATTTCTGCAATATCATAGCAATCGGGGGGCTTTATGCCTTGTCGATCCCGTCATGGCGGATCACGGACGGCTATACGCCACCTGTTCACCGGCATTGGTGGAGGTCATGCGCCGGCTGGCATCAAAGGCGACGGTTTTGACACCGAATCTGACAGAGGCGTGCCTGTTGACGGATATGTCTTACGACCGGGCGATCAAAAACCCGGAAACGGTGGCGCTGATTGGCAGGAAACTGCTGTCACTCGGTTGCCGCCACGCTGTCATCACCGGCGTGACCGGGCCGGATGGGATCGGCAACCATATCTATTCTGCCGACATGGTGGAGCAGGTGGTCTCACCTGTCGTCCCTCGTTGCTTTGCCGGTACGGGCGATGTGTTTTCATCGGTGCTGTGCGGCTATCTGGTTGATGGGATGCCGTTGAAGAAAGCGGTAGAAAAAACGGCTGATTTTGTATACCGTGTAACCGCTTACACCGAACGAATGGGAACGCCGGAACAGGACGGGATCATTTTTGAACCGTTCCTGAGCGAAATCGGGACGAAGTATTGACAGGAATGCTTTTCCGGATCCTGTGATTTTCATTGTTTGAGAGGAAGCATTTTTGCTTTGTAAAACCAGCCAGCATTCCGCAAAAAGGGAAAGGTGTGACCACAGAAATGATAAACCGCCCCTGGAAACGTTTGGCGGTCAGCGGCTTGTTGATGGCGACGGTATGCCTTTTGACCGCTTATGTATTACACATTCCTATCGGAACGCATACCGGCTATATCCATCCGGGTGATGTGGCAGTTTATCTGTC
>JAZLKY010000063.1:0-2163 GCA_045597885.1 Acutalibacteraceae bacterium
ATGCAACCTCCACCGTTGATTCCACCCGGCTTTCCGCCCCCTTTTTCAGCAGCAGAGGGGTCGGATCATCCACTGTCAGCTTCAATGCCGTCGCCTGCCCTTTGGGCACCGGCCGGGGTGGTAGCTCCGGTTGCGATACTGTCGGATCGTAAGTCACATAATTTGCGAACCCGTAATCGAGCAGCATCCTCGCATCGCCAAACCGGTCTGCGGTCGTACTGCACCCCAATACGACTGCTACAAACGCCGTCCCGTTCCGCTCCGCCGTCGCCGCCAGGCAATGTCCGGCGGCTTGTGTCGTGCCGGTCTTCAGTCCGGTCGCACCGGTATAATGCCGTACCAGCTTATTGGTGTTGACCAACTGAGATTTTCCGTTGCGAAGGGAATCCATCCAAATGGTAGTAAACTTTCGGATATCCCCGTGCAGCATCAACTGACGGGACATGACTGCCACATCTCTGGCACAGGAGTAGCCACTGTCATCCAATCCACTGCAGTCCACAAACTTCGTATGGGACAGTCCCAACTCACCGGCTCTGCTGTTCATTGCCGCCACGAACGCTTCGACAGAGCCTTCTATATGTTCCGCCAGTGCGGCACAGGCGTCGTTGGCGGAGACAACAGCCGCCGCCTTTACCAGTTCTTCCACTGTCATGATCTCTCCCGGCTCCAGCCAGATCTGAGAACCGCCCATAGAAGCCGCCCGCTCCGAGCAGGTCACCGATTCGTCCCAGGACAGCCGTCCGCCGTCGATTGCCTCCATGATCAACAGCAGTGTCATCACTTTTGTCACCGAGGCAATGGGCAATTCCGTGTCGCCCCCTTGCTCGTACAGCACCGTTCCCGATGCCTGATCCATCAGCACCGCCCCCTTTGCATGTGTCGTGAGGGTGACCGCATCCGTTCCCGTTGCCATAGTCTGCCATGCCTCATCGCTTTCTGCCAGCAGATCGTCAAGCGATTCTCCGCTCTCTCCGTCAAACAAGACCGTTCCT
Organism: Acutalibacteraceae bacterium; assembly: GCA_045597885.1. Classification (GTDB taxonomy): domain Bacteria; phylum Bacillota; class Clostridia; order Oscillospirales; family Acutalibacteraceae; genus UBA5905. The sequence continues at coordinate 996 of JAZLKY010000063.1, forward strand.
GCCGCCATTGACGGAATACCGGCAAGAACCACCGCCACCGCACCGAGCCAACCCATCATGCGCCGCCATTGCATACCGATCCCATCCTTGTAATGGTATAGTAGTAGTTTTTACCGTCCCTCTCCAAGGACCAGCACCTCATGCGAAGTCTCTCTCTGCAAATATATGGAAAAAAAGAAAAAAATATCCTTTCTTTGTGAGAAAGGTATTTATTTTCTGAAAGAAGTGCTATATAATAGACAAGAGAGATAAAACATAAAAGCGGGGGTTGACAATGAAACAGGAGCAGGATCTGCTGGCGGATGTCCAGCGTTTACACTTCGTGGGGATCGGCGGATCGGGAATGAGTCCCTTAGCAGAAATTCTTTTTGCCAGAGGATATACACTCACCGGTTCTGATAACAATGAATCGGATAACCTGGACAGAATACGCCGGTTGGGTATTCCGGTGACTGTCGGACACCGAAAAGAGAATATCCGGGATGCAGACATGGTGGTATATACCGCCGCCATCCCTGCCGACAACCCCGAACTGATTGCCGCCAAGGAGCAGGGGATACCGTTACTCGAACGTGCCAAGCTGTTGGGGTGGATCACCCGCCAATTTTCCAACACGATTGCCGTCGCCGGAACACACGGTAAGACGACCACCACCTCCATGCTGTGCCAGGTCCTGCTGGAGGCAGGGACAGACCCCAGCATTTTCATCGGCGGACGCCTGCCGAAAATCAACGCCAACGGACACGCCGGCACCAATGACACCATGGTATGTGAAGCCTGCGAGTTTAAGGACCATTATCTGGAAATGACACCCGCCGTCGGCATCATTCTCAATGTTGACAATGATCATTTAGACTATTTCGGCAATTTGGACGGGGTGATCAGATCCTTCCATCAGTTTGGCGAAAGAGTGACCGGCGCTGTTATCTACAACAAGGATGATGACAACACCCGTTGTGCCGTGGCAGGACTGCACGGCAAGCAGTTGATCTCTTTCGGTAAAAGTGACGGATGCGATTGGCAGGCGCAGAATATCCGTTCCGTACACGGTGCTTATTATGTCTATGATCTGATACACAACGGGCAGAAAGAGGGGACGGTAGAACTAGGGGTCCCCGGCGAACACAATGTACTCAATTCACTTTCCGTCGCCGCCGCCGCATCCCTT
>JAZLKY010000064.1:0-1473 GCA_045597885.1 Acutalibacteraceae bacterium
GAACAATGCTTTCCGGGATCACTATATTGATCTGCCGTTTGATCTGTCCGATGTGATGTTTATGACAACCGCAAATGATCCGACTGCTATTCCTGCTCCGCTCTATGACCGGATGGATGTGATCGAACTGCCGAGCTACACGGCGGCGGAGAAGAAAAGGATCGCTAAGAAGCATCTGATCAAAAAGCAGTTGAAAAAGCACGGATTGACTGCCAAGCAGTTGCGGTTGACTGATACGGCGCTCGACAGGATGATCGAGCAGTATACGTCAGAAGCCGGCGTGCGTAATCTTGAGCGGGTGATTGCCGCCCTTTGCCGGAAAGCCGCCCGTCGCTTGATCAGCGATCCGGGACAGACGGTCTCGGTCACGGTGAACGATTTGGAGCAGTACCTCGGTACACCGAAATATAAAACCGATCCGGTTCATCACACCGATGAGGTGGGGGTGGTCAACGGATTGGCGTGGACGGCTGTCGGCGGAACGACTTTGCCGGTGGAGGTCGCTATCCTTGACGGAACGGGCAAGGTGGAACTGACCGGCAATTTGGGCGATGTAATGAAGGAGTCTGCACAGATCGCTGTCAGTTATGTGCGTTCCCGTGCCAAGGATTGGCATATACAGCCGGACTTTTACAAAACGAAAGATATTCACATCCATGCGCCGGAGGGGGCAGTGCCCAAGGATGGACCGTCTGCCGGTGTGACGATGACAACAGCGCTTGTCTCCGCTTTAACCGGTATACCGGTCAAGGGAGATGTGGCGATGACGGGTGAGATCTCTCTTCACGGGCGGGTGATGCCTATCGGCGGCCTTCGTGAAAAGACGATGGCGGCATATACTCACCATCTGTCCACGGTCATTATCCCGCAGGATAATGAGACGGATCTGCAGGATGTTGATCCGGAGGTCAGACAACATACCCGCTTTGTCATGGCGAAGACACTGGATACGGTCATCGGTCAGGCTTTGACACGGGATCCTGCCTCACAACCGTAACGGAGGACACCGTTATGCAATGGAATCAGGTTTCATTTCTCTGCTCGGCGGGTTTGCCGTCCCAGTTGCCCCCTGCCGAGTTTTCGGAGGTGGCATTTTCCGGTCGCTCAAATGTGGGAAAGTCCTCGCTGATCAATCGGTTGCTGGGACGTAAATCGCTGGCACGGACCAGTGCCACCCCCGGTAAGACTGCTACCGTCAATTTTTATCAGTTGCCGACTGCCTGTCTGGTAGATCTGCCCGGCTATGGGTATGCCAAGGTCTCCGCCGGTGAAAAGGAACGGTGGCGGGATCTGATCGGCGGTTATCTGGAGGCAGACCGTGATCTGCGATTGGTATTGCAGTTGCTGGATTGCCGTCATGCACCAAGCCGGGAGGATCGGCAGATGCTTGATTATATGGTGTCGCTGGGGATCCCTTTTGTCATCGTTCTGACGAAGATGGATAAGCTGAACAAAACACAACGGATTGAGCGA
>JAZLKY010000065.1:0-1394 GCA_045597885.1 Acutalibacteraceae bacterium
GCAAATATGTCCGTTATTTCAATGAAGCAGTTGCTGGAGGCCGGCGTTCACTTCGGTCACCAAACCCGTCGCTGGAACCCGAAAATGGCACCTTACATCTTCACAGAGCGCAATGGTATCTATATCATTGACCTGCAGAAGACTGTCCGTAAGTTGGAGGATGCGTATATGTTTGTACGTGATCTTTCCGCCGAGGGGAAAGAAGTGTTGTTTGTCGGCACCAAAAAGCAGGCGCAGGATTCTATCCGTGAGGAAGCGGTCCGTGCCGGTGCTCATTATGTCAATGCCCGTTGGCTTGGTGGTATGTTGACAAACTTCCGCACGATCCGTGGCCGTATCGCCCGGCTGAATCAACTCAAGACCATGCAGGAGGACGGTACATTCGATCTGCTGCCTAAAAAAGAAGTCGCCAATCTGACACATGAGATTGAGAAGCTCGAAAAGTTCCTGGGCGGCATTAAAGAGATGAAGTCTATTCCCGGTGCCTTGTTTATTGTTGACCCCCGCAAGGAGAAGATCGCTGTTTCTGAAGCCCGTAAGTTGGGGATCCCCGTGGTTGCTATTGTCGATACCAACTGTGATCCCGATGAAGTCGACTATGTTATCCCCGGAAATGACGACGCTATCCGTGCCGTCAAATTGATCGCCGGCTGTATGGCTGATGCCATTATCGAGGGACATCAGGGTGAGCAGGGCGAGGCTGTCGCCGAGGAGGCTCCTGCTGCCGAAGAAGGACAGGCGGAAGAAGCACCGGCTGCGGAATGATTGGTTGATTTTAACAAATGATAACAGGAGGAATGAAGAATGGCTTTCACCAGTAAAGATGTGATGGCACTGCGGGAGAAGACCGGTGTCGGCATGATGGATTGTAAAAAAGCTTTGACAGAGTCGGATGGCGACATGGACAAAGCAATTGACTATTTACGTGAAAAGGGATTGGCTAAGCAAGCCAAGAAGGCCTCCCGTGTGGCGGCAGAAGGTATGGCATACGCTACCGTTGACACCGCTAAAAAAGTCGGTGTGGTGGTAGAAGTTAATTCGGAGACAGACTTTGCCGCTAAGAGTGACAAGTTTGTTGATTTTGTCAAACAGGTCGCTCAGGTCATCATTGACAAAGCACCGGCAGATGTTGATGCTCTGTTGGCGGCAGATGCCGGTGACGGACAGACCATGGCTGATGTGCTTCGTGACAAGGTTATGGTGATCGGAGAGAACTTGAGCATCCGGCGGTTTGAGCGCTATGAGGGCGATTGCGTTGCTTACGTTCACGGCGGCGGAAGAATTGGCGTGCTGGTCAAATTCGATGCAGACGCAAGCGCTTCCGGCAGTGCCGCCTTGACCGAGTGCGGCAAGGATGTTGCCATGCAGATCGCCGCTTTGAATGCCCCGTATCT
>JAZLKY010000066.1:0-22542 GCA_045597885.1 Acutalibacteraceae bacterium
TCAATATGTGGCTATTGATAGAATTACATTGATTGAAGGTATAGACGGATATTATTATGAAGGAGAGTTTATATACACACTTCCCGAAAATTTTGAGTTTATCGCAACATTAAATGACGGCACGGTTGTAACTTCGCACAATAATAAATATGGCATGCCATCAATTGAAATAGGAAACAAGTCATATGGCATTGATCTTTCCGCTTTTGACAACGAAGACCATTCCAACTGGAAAGCAGGAAATACCTATCAGGTTACGGCAAAGTTATGTGGCAAACCGTGTGTTATGTATGTAAAAATCGTCGCAAGCCCATATAAATCTTTGTCGCTTGAAGACTCTGGGGATTTATATCTTGTTCTCACAAAGAAAGACGGCACTCAAGAACGCCAGAAGGTCATTTCGTTTGATGCGAGAGCAGCGGGCGATGACGGTCGGTTTATGGGAATACTTACGACCGATAAAGCACAGTATCAAAATGCTTTGTTCATCGTCGATAAACCGGACGACATATTTGAAAAAGAAAGCGGTTTCTTTTTACAGTGTACGGATAACCTGCGCTTGCAAATAGGTGATTTAACAAGTAATACACTTGAAAAATCAAACTGGCTCGCTTTGCAGTTCTCATATAGTTCCATTGTATTCATAATAAAAATGTATCCTTCGTATGCTGAGCGACTCGGTCATCCGTTTACCGGTTATGACGGAACGGTAACAGCAGAAAACATCGATGCTATTGTCACACTTGCCGTTAATGTTTGCGACTATTTCGGTTGTGGAGACATCGGAGAAAATGGATATCCCTACGGGGCATTTGATGTTGCATCAGTCAAAAAGGATGTTGAATTGCTGTTCGGAATAAAGGATATTGATTTGTCTGATTTTTCGGGGTATGATGCTTCAACAGGTCGCGTTCACGTTCTCTTGATAGAAGGTGAAAGCGGTCCTACAACAAGAACATTAACTTTTGAAAATGGTAAATGGAATATTGAATACACCGAATACGCCGATGAAGATATGACTTCAATCTGTGATTATGTAAAAGTGTTTTTTAGCAAAGATGCAAAGATAGAGAAAATTGCTTTTACAGATGATACTTGCACTCATGAAAACACCGAAATTCGTAATGCCAAATCTGCCACTTGCTGTGAGGATGGTTATACAGGTGATACATATTGCATAGACTGCAATACGAAACTTGAAAGTGGTTCTGTAATTCCGGCAACCGGAAATCATACGGATGCAGACGGCAAATGGGAAACAGACGGAACCAAACATTGGCATACTTGTTATCACGGTACAACATTCGATGAAGCTGTACATTCGGGTGGTACGGCTACTTGTAAGCAAAAAGCTGTTTGCAAAGACTGCGGTGTTGAGTACGGTGATTATGCCGCACATCAGTTAACCAAACATGACCGAGTAGAGCCGACATTTGAAACTGACGGAAATATCGAATACTGGACTTGTGACGAATGCGGAAAGTATTTCAGCGATGCAGAAGGCAAAAATGAAATAAATGCACAAGATACCGTAATCGGCAAATTGACAATTAAAAAGCTCACCTATCTTGACGGTGAAGTTTTGATCGAAGTTCCGTCAGACGCCGTATCAGGCGATTTTGAAATCACAGTTGATAAAATTGTTCCACCTCCGGCAGAGATTGTTGAAAAGGTAAAAGACACTTACGGCGAATCCTCAGAAGTATTAGCATATTACGAAATTCGTTTGTTTGACGGAATCGGAGCACGGATTTACAACTTGAATAACGAAATCACCGTAAAATCCAAACTCCCGGAAAAATATCAGACGGGATATGTCATTAAAATAAATCAAGAAGATGATGATGGCAATCTTGTTGAGATGCAATCTTGGCGTGAAGGCGAATTTATCTGCTATAAGACAAATTGGCTCGAAAAGTATTAATGAATGTCAAACTAAAAAAGTGAAAATTTACTATTTTTCGATTTTCGATTGACAAATCAATAAAATCTGCATATAATATAGTTGTGGGTGTATCTCAGCCCTAAATGAGAGATTTACTAAGCGAACTTCTCTTGGTTCTTTCAAGAAAGTTAACAGCGAGCGTTTCGCTGCTCCGAATGCGAAAGTTAACATGGAGGGTGAGCTTCACTGCTTGCCCTCTTTATTTTCAGGTGATCGAATGGACAATTTAAAGCTTTATGAAATTGATAATGACTACATAAATTATCTTTCTGCTTTTACTCCGCATTTGTTTTTGAACAAAAAGCCGGGACAGAGCAATGAAAGGAAATATATCGGTATCGTTTTTGAAATAAACGGTTACGATTATTTTGCCCCGCTTTCATCCTTTAAAGACAAGCACCGCAAAATGAAAGACAGCATTGATTTCTTGAAAGTGAAAGACTATGCCGTTATCAATCTTAATAATATGTTCCCGGCTCCTGAAAGTACAAGAAAATATGTGAACATTTCCGCTGAATAAGTTCCTCACTACCGTGCATTGCTTCTTGCGGAGTACCGATATATTAAATCTATTCAGGATAAGATCCGTAAGAATGCTCAGGCACTGTATAAGATCAAACTGAAAGACGGAGAATCAACTGCCCTTGCCAAGCGTTGCAATGATTTTGTGGTGTTGGAAAAAGCAAGTAAGGAATATACTGTTTAAGAAGATGGCGAGGATGTAATGTCCTCGCTATTTGATTTGAAATAAAATTTTCAAAAAATTTTTCTTTCCTCATCTGCCCTACACGGAACTGTATAACTCTACATAACTCTGTATAACTTTCAACAGCCCAAAAATCGTTGATTTTACTGCGTTTTCGGGGTATTGACAAGCGAAAAAGAGTGTGTTATATTATGCTTGCAGATGGAAAATCTGCGTGAAAATTGAATAAAAGCGTTTAGAAAATTTCAGCCGATATCATCCGTAGTTTTTGAAGATTATTTTTATGCATTGTATTTGCGGATTCAATGTAAACGTAAAATCTTTGAAGATTACCGATGGTATCGGCTGATTTTATCCCTTGGTTTTTGCTTTTGTTTATTTGAAAAACTTCGTCGCCGTGTCTCCGTCCCCGGAAAATGTCCGTTTCTGTCTGAAAATCAAAGATACTTTACCCCATTCCCGTCCGATGAGCGCATGTTTTCCCCCATCCCGTCCATACTGAAACTGAAAGGACGGGATGGGATTTGTTTAATAAAGTGGAAATCTGCGGCATCAATACCGCCACTCTCACGGTGCTGACCGAAGCGCAAAAGACGGGGTTACTGCACCGCATCCGGGAAGGGGATCGGCAGGCAAGAGAAGAAATGGTACAGGGCAACCTGCGGCTGGTCCTCAGTGTGATCCAGCGATTCACCGGCAGAGGCGAAAACTTAGACGATCTGTTCCAAGTCGGATGCATCGGACTGATCAAAGCGATCGACAATTTTGACATTACACTGGATGTGCGCTTCTCTACCTATGCCGTCCCGATGATCATCGGAGAAATCCGTCGCTATTTGCGAGACAACAACGCCATCCGCATCAGCCGTTCCGTCCGGGATACCGCTTACCACGCTATGCAGATCAAAGAACAACTGATCAACGAAAACCACCGGGAGCCAACCGTGGAGGAGATCGCCAAACGGCTTGATATTCCACGGGAGGAGGTGGTGATCGCCATGGAAGCCATTGTAGATCCGGTATCACTGTATGAGCCGATCTATAATGACGGAGGAGATACCATCTATGTCATGGATCAGATCGGGGACAAAAATGATGACACCAATTGGCTGGATGAGATTGCTCTCAAGGAAGCCATCGCCGGATTGAACGACCGGGAAAAAAAGATACTCAATCTGCGTTTTTTCAAAGGATTGACACAGATGGAAGTATCCGGTGAGATCGGCATCTCTCAAGCGCAGGTCAGCCGATTGGAAAAAGGGGCGCTGGATAAAATCAAAAAAGAGTTGTAACCTGTTGACAGCATCGGGAAAAAAGCCGTATAATGGAAAAGAATTCTACCGAAGGAGTCTTTGCCATGAAAAAGAAATTACTGCTTATAATGAACCCGTGCGCCGGGATGAAGACCGGCAAGCGGTATTTGGCAGATATTTTGGAACTGTTTTGCCGGGCGGATTTTGAACCGACCGTCTTCATGACCACCGCTCCCGGCAACGGCAGAGAGTTGGCAATGACCTATGCCGGGCAGGCGGACCGTGTCATCTGTCTGGGTGGAGACGGCACCTTCAATGAGGTGGTGTCCGGAATGCTGGAAGCGGGTGTTACTGTTCCCATCGGGTATATTCCCTGCGGCAGTACCAATGATTTTGCAAACAGTATCCATCTGAACAAAAATCCGATCAAAGCGGCACAGGATATTCTCGACGGTGAACCGCAGACATTGGATATCGGACGCTTTGGAGAACGGTATTTTTCCTATGTTGCCTCTTTTGGCGCCTTTACCCGTGCCTCTTATTCCACCCCGCAAAATGTGAAAAATGCGTTGGGACATCTGGCTTATATTTTGGAAGGGATCAAGGATCTGTCCAGCATCCGTCCCTATCACATGCGCTTTGAAGTTGACGGTCAAGTGTTGGAGGATGATTATGTATTCGGCGCTATCAGCAATTCCACTTCCGTCGGCGGGATCCTTACCCTCTCCCCCGACGTGGTGGATATGAATGACGGATTGTTTGAACTACTGTTGGTCAAGAATCCCTCTTCCCCTATTGAACTGAGCGAATGCGTGCGGGCGTTGCAGGAACGGAAATATGACAACCATATGCTTACCCTCATCAGTGCCGCCCGATTAGAGGTGTTCGGCAATCCGAATATTGATTGGACGTTGGACGGAGAACGGGAACCGGGAGCAGAGCAGGTCTCAGTGGAAAACATTCATAACGCCATTCGGCTGATCACCGGTCCGAAATCTTTCGGAAAAAGCAAGTGATTACCTTGTAAAACGGAGCGTTTTTTATACACAATATACATATTTTTTCTGTTTTTTATTTTTATTAACTAAATTTTTGGTTATTATACAAAAAATATTGCAATATTCGGCAGGGTAGTATATAATAGAATAGATTCCTCCGCCGAGGAGGAAAAAACCGAGAAAGGAATCGTCGCCATGACAAAAAAAGAGTCAACGGCATCTTCTCCGAAGAAGAACACCACTACCCGTAAAAAAACGACAAGCAGAAAAGTGTCCTCCCGGACCGCACTGAAGAAGGATCTGGAGGTAAAACTGCTTCATAACTTCTCCGTCCAGCCGGAGGAAGCCACCCATGAACAGTTATATAATGCGCTGGTATTGGTCTTGCGGGACCGTATGCGGGCAGATCGGGTCGATTTTATTCGCCGTACCCATCAGCAGGATGCTAAGCAGGTCTATTACATGAGCATGGAGTTTCTGCTGGGACGGTCGCTGAAAAACACCCTGTATAATTTAGGACTGACCGAAGACGCCGCCAGTATCATGAAAGAGTTCGGTGTCAAGCTTGATAACTTATACGAGCTGGAGCCGGATGCCGGATTGGGGAACGGCGGGCTCGGACGGTTGGCTGCCTGCTTTTTAGACGGTTTGGCTACCGCCTCCATTCCCGCCATTGGCTATTCCCTGCTGTATGAATACGGCATCTTCCGACAGAAGCTGGTGGACGGATGGCAGACGGAATTGCCCGATTTTTGGCTGCCCGGCGGAGAAGCATGGCTTCTTCCCCGACCGGAACGGGCGCAGAAGGTCTACTTTGACGGTCATGTTAATGAATGGTGGGACGACAACGGATTCCATCACATTGATCACGCTGATGCCACCGTTGTCATTGCTCAGCCATATGACCTGATGGTGGCAGGTAAAGACGGCAAAGGGATCTCCACTTTGCGTCTGTGGCGGTCCACCGCCCCCGGTATGGATATGTCTCTGTTCAATCAGGGCGAATACATTCGCGCCATGGAACAAAAAGCCATGGCAGAGGTCATCACCCAGGTGCTATACCCGGCGGACAATCACCGGGAGGGCAAGAGCCTGCGTCTATCTCAGCAGTACTTCCTGGTTTCCGCTTCCGTACAGGATATCGTTCGCCGCCATTTAGAAAAATACGGCACTATGGATAATCTGCCGGAAATGGCTGCTATCCATATCAATGACACCCATCCCACTTTAGCCATTCCCGAACTGATGCGTATTTTGCTGGACGAGTGCGGCTACGGTTGGGAGCAGGCGTGGGAGATCGTCCACCGTACTTTTGCCTATACCAACCACACCGTGATGGCAGAGGCACTGGAGTGCTGGCCGGAAGACCTGTTCCGCCAGCGTCTGCCCCGGATCTATCAGATCGTGCAGGAGATCAATCGGCGTTACAGCGAGGAAATGATGGCGGCGACCGGCGGCGACACCCAAAAGGTCAGCAATATGGCGATCATCAGTTACGGACTGATCAAAATGGCTAATCTCTGCGTAGCGGCGTGCCATTCCGTCAACGGTGTTTCCCGCCTGCACAGTGAAATCGTCAAACAGACGGTCTTCCCGGAAGCGTACGAGGTTACACCCGACAAATTTACCAATGTGACCAATGGTATTGCTCATCGACGCTGGCTTTGTCAGGCAAATCCGGAACTGTCTCAATGGATCACAGACAAAATAGGGAACGGATTCATCCTCCATGCAGAGGAACTGGAAAAACTGAAACCACTGGCAGAGGATGCCGATGCCTGTCGGGAATTTATGACGATCAAGCGGCAAAACAAAGTGCGGCTTGCCAATTATCTGCATCAGCAAACAGGAGAAAATCTTGATCCCGATTCGCTGTTTGATGTACAGGTAAAGCGATTGCACGAATACAAGCGACAGCATCTCAATGCCCTGCATATACTGAGCACTTATCTCAAACTGAAAGATAACCCCAACATGGAATTCACCCCCCGTACCTACATCTTCGGGGCAAAGTCCGCTCCCGGCTATTATTTGGCAAAGGAGATCATCCGTTTCATCTGCAAACTGGGCAAGATGATTGATGCCGATCCAACTGTACGTGATAAGTTGAAGGTTGTCTATGTGGAAGATTATCGGGTAACATTGGCGGAGCTGCTGATGCCGGCGGCTGATATCAGTGAACAGATCTCACTGGCAGGAACGGAGGCAAGCGGCACCGGCAATATGAAACTGATGATGAACGGGGCGATCACGCTTGGAACATTGGACGGTGCCAATGTGGAGATCTGTGAGGCGGTCGGTGAAGACAATATGTTCCTGTTCGGAATGCACACCGATGAGGTGAACAGTCTGAAACAGGCGGGATACCGTCCACAGCAATACTACAATACCAATCCGGATATCCATCGTGCCATTGATGAAATGCGCCGAGGGTTCGGAGGACAGAATTACGGCGAGATCGCCACTTCCCTCACGAGCAAAGACCCGTATATGGTTTTGGCTGACTTTGCCGATTACTGCCGGGCACAGGAAGCATCCGGCATCCTATATCGGGACAGCGATGCCTGGGCTAAAAAAGCCCTGCTCAACACTGCATGTAGCGGGATCTTTGCCTCTGACCGATCTATTGTCGATTACAACGAGCGTGTCTGGCATGCCAAAGCAGTGAAATAAAATTCAAGCAATGGACAAAAGGACGAGCCGAAACCGTTGTTGTCTTATCACAACGGTTTCGGCTCGGTTCGTTTATTTATATTTATTGATCCTGATGATTCACGAAAGGGAAAAGGCGTCATTTCCGTCTTCTTCCGGGCAGGGCTTTCCGACCACACACAGTGGATGAGGTAAAGCAAGTCCACCGGTCACCGGACAAAGCTCATTTCCCCGGCGCCGAAACAAAGTGACGGTGTCGCTATCTTCATTCGTACACACCAGCCATTCCCCGAACACATCAAAATCCCGTGGTCCGTTGCCGCCACAGGGAACAAATCCCTGCAGTGCCATCCCGCCCTTGCCATCAAGCCGGACGATAGCAATGCTGTCATGGCCCCGATTGGAAACATACAGCACATCCTCCACCACACGAATGGCGGCAGTGGTATTCTTTTCAGTGAAATCGGCGGGCAGAACAGATACCGTCTTGAGCGGTGTCAGTTGTCCGTCAGCATAGGCGAATGCCGTTACGCTCCCTGCCAATTCATTTGCGCAGTACACGATCTGTCCGTCCGGAGAATACGCCAGATGCCGGGCTCCCGCCCCGGCAGGAACGGTGGCAGTTGACACCGTATTCAGTTCCGTGTCATAGGTATAGACGGTATCCAACCCCAGATCGGTAGACAGCAAATACTTTCCGTCGGGTGACGGCGCAATATAATGGGTGTGGGGGGCTGTCTGGCGGGTAGGATGCGATCCGTGCCCGGTATGCACATCCACCCGGCAATCATCTCCGACAATGCGGGCGACACTGCCGGAAACATAGTTGGCAACATAGGTGGCATCCTCTTTCAGACAAAGATGGCAACCCACCTCACCCCCGGTGGTCACCGCCGTCCCGCCGGCACCCAGCGAACCGTCTGCCAACAGATCGACGGTCAGCACACCACTGTTCGGAGCGGTCTGCGGCGGTTGCCGCAATACTGTCCGTAATCCTTGCGGGCAAAAGGCAAGATACATCGGTTCCGGCAGTCGTAACCAATCAAGCAGTTCCAAATCCCCAGCCGACGTCAGACGGCAGTGGGCGATCCCCCCGTCGGGGGTACAGCAGGCGATGTAAAGATCATAGTTCATAGAAATAACCTCCGGTATTAGTTGTTAGACAGTAGACGGTAGCTGTTAGATAATGCTAAATCGAAAATTTGCCGCAATCCGAAAGTATATATAAACCGTAGGGAACGGACTTGCCCGTTTCGCCGAGAACACCGCAAAACGGGCGGCAACATGTAGGGCGGGGACTTGTCTCCCGCCGTCAAGCATACTGCAAAATTCATTGAAGCAATCCGTAGCGTGCGGCGTCCTCGACGCACCGCCGAGAACAACCCCCTCAGTCATTCGCTTACGCTCATGACAGCTCCCCGAAAGGGGAGCCTTTTCGCACCGCCGAGCGCATTACCAAAAAGAACGGATCTCCATTGTGGCGGAAATCCGTTCTTTTTTTTTTTTCAGATGCGCCGCTTAACGCTTTTTAAAATGGGCTGGAAAGCGGATGCAGGTGCGTCGTTCTTCGACCGACAGCGTACAGACGGTACGCCGAGGGAGAAAACGGCGCAGATGCGCCGCTTAACAGCTCATTTTTTAGCCGGTGATACCCACACGGTCAATACTCTTGATGAAATTCCGTTGAATGATCATGTAGAAGACCAACGGAATCGCCAGGAACAGCAAGCAGGCACAGGAGATCGCCGCCGGATAGATCGGCTCGCCACTGTTGATCTTACAGTACATGGTGAACAGAGTACCAATGTTGCTCATCATAACGGACAGTGGACGGTTCTCATCCATGAAGCACATACGGGCGAGATAACTCTCGTTCCAGTGCCAGATGATGGACAGCACGGATACCGTAACGACCACGACACTGGACGACGGCAAGGCGATGCTGAAATAAGTACGCACCGGACCGGCACCGTCCACATACGCCGCTTCTTCCAGCTCAAGCGGCAGACCGATGAAGAACTGCTGATAGATATAGATGAGCATACCCGAACGGATACCGACACCGAACAGCGCCGGGAACCAATAGGAGAACGGCGTGTTGAAGATATGCAGGATCCGGTAGTTGACGGCCAAACCCAAACTATACATCTGCAACGGCACCAACAGCGAAAGGATCAGCAGGAACGAGGCGATCTTTTTGAACGGGAAGTTGAACCGGGCAAATCCGTACGCTACAAAGGCGCACACAAAGATCTCCAATCCGGCACTGACCATCTGCAGCTCAAAAGTCTTGCCCAAAGCGGTCCAGAAGCTCATCGCCTTGATCGCCTGAGAAAAATGCTCAACAGTATATTCCATGGGGATCCACTGGTGGCTGACATCCAGGAAGTCAGCCTCCGTCTTGAATGCCGCAACCAACATATACAGGAGCGGATACAGAACGATATAACCGACGATGATCAAAAATGCATACCGCAAAACCGACAGAAGAACGGAAGTGGTCGTCTTCTTTATCTTGTAGCGAGTGCGGTCGTTCAACTCTAATTTCAAGTCTTTCATATTGCTCAACCCCACTTTCTCAAGAACAGGATGTTATAGAGGAATAGGATGAGCGCAATGATCGCACCGGCAATCAGAAAATAGAACCACAGCATAGCAGAACCGACACCGTATTCCAGGATGTTGAACTGGTTGTAACTCTGCATGATGACCGGGTTGCTGTCGGAGGTGATCGTCTCCACCATGGTGAATATGATCACGAGCAACATTGGTCGTAATAGCATCGGTAGGGTAACGAACCAGAACTCTTCCCATTTGGTCGCCCCTTCCACCTTTGCCACCTCGTACAGCAATTCGGGAATGGACTGCAAACCGGCAAGGAACAGAATGATCTGGATACCGCTCTGCCACACCATCATGAACAAGTTGTTCAGCGCACTCTCCAAATAGACCTCAATGGCCTCCGGCAGTCCCAACCCCTTCAAGATCTCGGTGAAGTCGATCATGCTGAAAGAAACGGCATCTGCCACAGCGACCTCCGTCGCATCACCGGAAGCGGCACCCAGGAACGTTTTGAGAACGGGGCCACTGGCAAAAATAACAGGAATAAAGAACAGCGAACGGAAAAACAACCGACCACGGAACTTGTCATTGAGGAACAGCGCCAAAATCAAACTGACCACCAAAATAAACGGCAGATTAACGAAGAAACTCTTGATGGCAGACACAAAGTTGGTCATGTAATCCGGGTTGATATTGATGATGTTGTTGTAGTTCTCAAACTTCAGAAACTCGGTCGATACACCGTGCTCACTGATAGTTGTTTTAGAAAAGCTGAAGTAGGCTGACTGGATGATCGGATACATGAAAAACAACAGCATTCCCACGATCCAGGGAGCCAGGAAGATCAGACCGTACCGGGATCTTTTCTTCTCCAAACTTAATGGTTTCTTATTGTTCACGATCAAACCCTCCCTGTGATCCAGCTCGCCGCCGGGATCGTACCGTAAGCGGTGCTGGCTTCCTTGTCACCGTAGTTGACTGCCGCGAACACGCCGTTGTCAAATACGGTAATACGAACATCCTCTGCAGAGCAGTCATACCCTACGATCTTGGCACCCTTGATGCTTTCGAGGTATGCCTGTACGGAACCGATCTGCTCTGCGATCCGTCCCTTGCAGCCCTCATAACTGCTACCGAAGATAAAGGACTGCTTGGAAGTGACCAATTCGTTATCATAGTTATAGGTCAAGGTGTAAGAAGGAGCGATTCCCGCTTCAACACAGCGCAACAGTGCATCCTCCTCATCGGTGCACAGGTTGACCGAGACAGAACTCATAGGAATATAGCCCTTGAACACCAACTCATAGAACGGTACGGTTTTGCTGGCGAAGTCGTAATCGGAAGAATACAACGGCGCATCCACAACACGTCCCGCACTGCCGGCGGCATAATCGTTAGCGGCATCTGCCAGGACACTGTAGCCCTGCTCACCGGCTTTGGTAAAGATCTCTGCCGCCTGTGATGCCAGACCGTTGCAGACCATATAGTCCACGCCCTTGTAGTCAGAGAACTTCGTGTTGGACAGCGAACCGAGCGCCAATCCTCCGGTCAGTGATTTTGCTTTGCTGAACAGCGTATCCGCCGCCTTATTAAGTTTCGACCGGCTAAGGATGTTATACCGGGAGCCAAGGTTATTTCGTGTCATGGTATTCATCCCGAAGAAGTAAGAGATCTGCTGATTCGGCCATACGGCACCGTCCTTGTCAGGCGAGAATCCGTTGCCGGAGGACGTGAAGGACACCAAATCAAAATCCATATACCACGGGATATCCGAGGACTTCATAGCGGCGGAGAAATCCTTCAGCGCACCATTACCGCCAAGATTCTTAGCAACCTTATAGCCGCCTGCGATCTTACCGACATCTGCGCCGGAGGTGCCGAAGCCGACCAAATCAATATAAAAATCATTGCCGATCTTGTCGCTCAGTCCCCTTGCCATCTCTGTCGCTTGCTCGACCGTAGTCAACGGGAACAGCTTGGTCGTAGGCAGACCGAGGAAGAAGTCGGACTGGACAGTACCGCCGACGAACTTGAACGCCGCCGTGGTTTCCTGCTCAGTGGACTGCTTGAGCGTACCGCTGTCGGTCAGGCATTTGCGATAGGTCTCCGCCATCCCGTTAAGCCCTGCCTTGTCGCCGCCGAGTGAATAGTAGGATACCCGGCAAGGAGTCTTATTGATGTAGTTGGAGAATACCTTGATATAAGGAAGCGGTGTCACAAAGCCACGGGGGGCGGACACGGAACTGTATCCACGGATGGCAAAGGAAGCATAAACGCTGGAATACCCGATCGTTTTAGATCCAACATTGTAAGCGACCGATGCCGCTTCCGTATTGGAATCTATCACGCCGAGCAGAGCGTTCCCGCCCTTTTTGACACCGAACACCGGCATCATGACCTGCCGGGTAATGGAAACATACTCATATTTCTGTACGGTCAGATCATCGCCGTACACGGATGACATACCGGAGTCACCGACATCGGCGGTAGTAACCGGTTCGATCATAGCACCGGAGCCGTCCGGGTAGAACAGCCAACTGTCCTTTGCGCCATTTTGCAAGCCGCAGACAAAGGGTGCCAACGCCACACCGGTAACAAAATACTCACCGTTATCAGCGATCAGCGTGGGATCTACCGTCACATGGAAGCCACCCTCATCAATGGTGAAATCCACCGGCACAATAAACTCGTAGGATAAGAAATCGAAAATCACACGCAACCCGTTGTCGATCCTCTGGGTATAAACATCGCCGTCCTGGATGGCATCGGTATAAGACAGCGCCACTTCCTCCGCCTGGTTAGTGGGATTGTGGTAATACACATGAAGAGCCGACTCTAACTGTGCGTGATTACGGATAGGAAATCCGTCCTCCTCAAAGCGGGGCACCATCGCCTCGCTGGGAGTTGTCCCCCAAACAGCACCGGTGGCTTTGTCGATAAAAGTCACCCGCTTGTTGTCCGCATCCCAATCCAGCTTCCATGCACTGTTTTCGGTAACGGTGCCTGTTTCGAGGGATTCGGATTCTGCCGCATAGGAAACGCTGTTATAATCAAGCGTGTCTACACCGTCCGACTTGCCGTTGTCAGATGAACAGCCGGCGGCGCTGACACAGAACAGCAGACAGATGATCGCTGCTGCAATTCGCCATGTCTTTTTCATTTGCGCTCCTCACTTTCATTACCTGTACCTGATCTCGATAAACACCGTATACACCCAACTCCATACCTGCTGTGCCAACAGAATGATGAGGAAGAGCAGGAACAGAATGATCAGCATCGAAATGACCGTCAGGATCGTCGTACCGAGGAACCTGCCGAATTCGAAGTCGTGTATTTTCATGATACCGAGGATCAGCATAAAGGCAGTATAAATCACACACACACCCTGGAAGATGGTGACAAACACATATTCGTCCGGGGTGAGGATGAAGGTGAACAGCAAGCCTATTCCCGTCGAGAAGATCATGGGGACCAAGCTGTAGCAGGTCACGATAAAGATCTCTTTGAGTTTACCGATACCGCCGAGCAATACGCACACAAGCCAGTTGGCGACCGTCCACAGGACGACCAGTCCCACCGTGCTGAGCAAGACGAAGAAGGAGTTATAACTGGCGGCATCAAACTTGTTGAATGCGAAACCAGCGGCAGTATCCTTGATCGCTGAGAGAATGTAGAAGATCAGCAACAGTACGAGAGCGATACCGACGGAACCCATCTGCTTTTCTTTTACCAGACGGAAGGACTCCACCGGGTGCATCAGGCTGTCCGTTACCACCCGAACCTTAGCGTTCTTGATCAGTTGGAATCCGGTCTTGCGCTTAAATACCGCATAAGCGATCAGCGCCGCCGCCAACACAAGGACACCGATAAATACCAGTGCAAAATGCTTCTCAAAGAATACCGTGCGAATCTTGGTGAATGCTTTGGCATAAATGTCACGGTCAGCGCCAAGCTCTGCATAATTCGACGCTTTTTGGTTGTCTTCTGCGTTATAATATGCCTTAGCAAGACCACGGTAAGCGAGCTGACTGTTCTGATCCTGCCGGATCACTTCTTCCCACGGCTCGATGGTCTGCTCATAGTTGTCATCCAGTGTCAACAGTTGCGTATTGCGCACCAGTTCACCGTATTCCGTGATCCTGAACACGGTCACCTTGTTACGCTGTGCATCGCACACCAGTACATCTGTACCGTTGAGAGCAACAGCTTTGGCAAGTGCCGAGGTACCATCCTGGAATCCGTTGGTACCGTTGGCAAGTCCGCCGCCGAACACACACAGCAAATTGCACTCTTCATCATACCAGAACACACGGCCGTACGTCTGATCAATAAGGTAGAAGAATCCGTCCTTATCAACGTCTATACCGACGATGTTCTGTGTCTGCCCGAATCGGTTATACATACCGACCGATATATCGGCAAAGTTAAACGCCTGCTGCCCCAGCACATCATTACCGCCGGGGTTCATCACGCTGACCTGACCGACACCGGAAGATAACTCACCGGCACGACCGGTAGCCGTATAGATGAAATCGTTCGGTCCGGCCACCAGGTCAACAAACTGATACGGCAGAGACAGCGTCTGCTGACTGCGCTTGGTATCATTGGAAAACAGGCGGTTGAACAGATTGGAGATCACATCCAGTGCCGTTGCCGGTACCGGGTTAGCACCGTAGAATCCGACAAACTCGATATCGGGATTATAGACCAGTGCGCCATAGTAAGATCCGTCACAGGACACATAAATGTAATCACGGGTATCCACCGTCAACTTGATCGGTTTATAAGTAAAATCTTCCGGGATCAGCTTGGATTCGGGTGAGGTAAGCAGCATGCTGACCTTACCGGTCCGGTCGGTGATAATGACACGCTCACCCTTAGTGTCAGCGATATAGATCGTGCCATTCTTGGCAAAGATACCGCCCGCATCCTCAAAGGTCAGCGTCTCGCCATTGTATACGACCTTGTCGACAACAGCGGCAAGCTGATAGTTTTTGTCGGTGACATACACCTTTCCGGCGCCACTGTCCAGTATGTAGACATCGCCGTTCTCATCGGTACAAACATCGGTGATCTCGGTGAACAACGGCAGGGAAAGCGAATTGGCGGAAATGACCGTCTTCACCTCATACATGGGCTTGCAGTACACTTCTGTCTTTTCTGCTGCACCGAATTCTTTCCAGTAGGTGTAAGTCTCATAAGGAACTTCCTGCGTTCCGGTGGAATTGGTCGGCAAAGCCGTTGCCGCCACCGGCGAAACCAATAACCCCAATAAAACCACGCAGAGCAGAAGCCTCAAAGCCAATTTTTTCATTCGAAACTGTTTCAAGTTCTTCCCCTCCTTAACCCTTGATACCGGCACTGCCCATCGTTTCCTTGATACTGCTCTGAGAAACGAGATAAACGGCAATAGGCGGGATCATCATCAACACGGATGCCGCCATGGATGCACCGGAACGGGCAATACCGCCGGAACCGATGGTGGACATAACGGTGGGCAAGGTCTTGAGCGATTCGCTGAAGATCGTTCCACTGGGGATAGTCGCCCAAATATCACGGAAGGAGAACAGAACCAGTGTCAGCACGCAGGGACGAACCACCGGAAAAACGATGGTCCAGAATGTCCGGCTCCAGCTGGCGCCGTCGATCCGTGCCGCCTCGATGATCGCATCCGGCACGTAGCCGTCCATGTACTGCTTCATCAGAAACACGCCCATGGAAGACGGGATGAAGGGCAACAGATAGACCAAGTAAGAGTCGATGATGTGAAGACCGGTATAAATCAGATAACGGGGAACACCCAAGGTGTAACCGTTGAACAACAGCGAGAACTGAATGACCAAAAAGATGACGTTTTTGAACTTCAGATCCGTTTTAGACAGTACAAATGCCGCCATAGCGGATGCCACCACGTGCAGGACGGTACCTGCCACACTGATGAAAATACTGTTGAACATATACCGGGAAAGCGGAATGCTCAGACTGGAGATCAACTCCGGCAACGCCGTGTAGTTAGCGATCGTAGGACGCATAACAACAAACAGACGAGGCGGAAAGATCATCAATTCATCCAAGGGCTTAAAGGATGTCACCACACTGTATACCAACGGCAACACCGAAAAAGCACCATAGAGGAACAGGAACAGGAAGAGCATAAAGTTGCCGAATTTTGAGCGAGTGTATTTACGCACTTGCTTATTATCATTGCCTGATTTCGGCGTAAACAGGGCTTTTAATGTTTTTATCATATCAAGTACCCGTCCTCTGCAACAACTTCGCTATGATCGTTCTCGTGCCAATCATCAATAGGAACAGGATAACTGACAAGGCCGATGCATAACCCATTTCGTATTTAACCGTACCGACATCACTCAAATAAGATACGATGGTATCTGCCGCATAACCGACGGTCGGATAACCTGCCAAAGCGGTGATCGTGGAACTGATAGAGAACGCGCTGGCGATCTGCATGACCGCACTGAACAGCAGCATATGAGACATACCCGGCAGAGTGATGTACCACAGCTCCTGCCAACGGTTGCGGATACCGTCCACTGCACCGGCTTCAAACAGCTCAGGGTTGATGTTCTGCAGACCGGAGATGTTGGAAAGGAACGACACACCCATACTCATCCACAACTGGACGATGACCACGATCGGCACGATATATGCCTCGGTGGACAGCCAAGTAATGGGGGCGGTGATCAAACCGAGCGACAGCAATACGCTGTTGGCGTAACCGTAACTGTCGGAGGAGAAAATGATCGTCCAAATATAGATGCCGTTACCGATCAAAGCCGGAACATAGAACATGAATGACAACAATGTACGGATAGCCGGACGGAATTCATTGATCAGCCAAGCCAGCACGAAGGAGAGGAGGAAGCCGGCGGGACCGGTCAGCACGGCGAGGACAAGCGTATTTTTGAGAATGTTGCCGAACAGATCATCCTGTACGAACATCCGTAGAAAGTTGTCAAGTCCTGCCCATGTGGGGAGCGAAACCATATCGAAGTTAAAGAAACTGAGCACAATGGATGCGACCACAGGCATAACCGTGAACAGGAAAAACAATACCAGGAAAGGAGCGACCAACAGGTACAACTGTCCACGCTTCTTCAGCGTGTCTGCTATTTTATTCATCATTTTCTACCCTCACTCCTTATCTGGATCAAGGTCCGCATACTCAGCCAGTTTACGGGCGATCTCTTTGTCACTGATCTCTGCCCAGTCAACGATAGCCTCCTTAGCAGAAGCCTTCTTGTTCTTGACCGCCCAGAACGCCTGGTCGATCGAACGGGACACATAATAACTGCCGGGGACTTCGGGGATCTCTTTTACCTTCGACCACTGTTTGTTGATGACATCCAGCGCTTCGGTATCCCATGACAGCATATTGATTGCCTTGACATTGGAGGTGATCTGTCTGCCGGTGTCACCCAGAATGGCTTCCAACTCAGCAGAATACCGATACTGCGTATCAGCAGAAACCCACCACTTAAGGAATTCCCACGCCGAAGCCTTATCCTTGCTCCCCTTCATGATGGTACAGCCGGATCCGGAACCTGCACAGGTATTGTCGATCGTGCCGTCTGCCCGCAGTACACCGGGCATCTCAGCCATCTTCCAACGGCCTTCGATTTCGGGGGCAGTGACCTTAAGCTGTTGATAGGTGGTATATCCGGCGATACCCAACGGGTACACACCTACACGGAACTTCTGGAAGAAGTTAGCTTCCTGGTCAAGACTGTATTTGGTATAGAAATCCGTCCAGAAGGTAAAAGCCTTGATGGATTCAAATTTGCCCAATGCCGTCTCTTTCTGATCTTCAGTGTAAATGTTGCCGCCGTACTGCATCAGAATGGCGGGGAAGATCGACAGACCGCCCGCACCGGTATTGACGGTGGTCGCTGCTGTAATCTTGGTATATGGCAGATACACATTCATGTTGTTACGCTGAAGGATACCGGTCGCAGAGAGGAATTCATCCCATGTTTTGGGAACCTCGATTTCCATCTCTTCGAGAATATCCGTACGGTAGAACATGGTAAAGAAGGACTGCTGATCGGGAATGGCGTAGCACCCATCCCGGTAAAGATACGGCGTTTCCGCTCCGGGCTGGAAGTTTTTCAGCACTTCCTCGTAATCGTCAAAATTCTTCAGATTGTACAGCACCCCACGCATCGCCAGGTTGACCGGCTCGGTACGGGACTGGTGCAGATACAAATCGGGCGCACTGCCGGAAATCAAGCCCTGTACCAGCGAGGCGTTGACCTGCTCGACACGGACATTGATCTTCTTTTCCGGCGTGAAGGAATCCTGGATCAGGGTGTTCAGTACCTTGACCTGGTCACGGCCCCAGTTCACCCAGATCTTGATGGTCGGCAGGGAAGTATCGGTACTGCTGACCACGGAGTTGGTCTCTTCACTGAAAGAATTGATGAAGCGCTGGATGCTGAATCCGACCGCCCGGAAAAATCCTGCCTTAGGTGTCTTGAATGATTGGTCGGGAGCGGCGATGACGATCTGATCCAAACTGAGCGTCATATTCTTGATGTCGTATAGCCAGGCACTGAGTGTCTGATAGGAAGAGTAATAGGTGGATATGTACAGATGAGCATCATACAGGTTGTTGCGCATATCGTCAAGGATACGCGCCATGTTGTTGAGCGCACCCGCCAATTCTCCGTTGACCTGCAGGCCGTTTCCGATCTCGGAATGCAAGGCTGTGATCAGATCGTAGCTGCTGTTAAGTGTCTCGACAAAATCGGGGATCTGCACATGAAGCTGATAGTCACGGTTGGCATCCACCGTATCACCGGTGATCATCGCCATGTCGAGGTAGAGGTCACCGATCTGAGCCACGATCGTCTCCAGCCGGTCGAACACCTCAGCAATATCCGACAGAGAAACATCCAGTGACAATGTATGCGGTCCCTTGGTGAGGTAGATCAAATAATCATTGCCCTGTGCATCGGCAAAGGATTTGAACTGCCAACTGGTCTTGTAAGAGAAGCCGACGCTCATTGCTTCCTCGAAGGGTGTCTTGCCGTCGATCTTCAGCCAACGGTATACATTACCGTTGGTAACAGCCGCCTGTTTGAAATTGAATCCGATCTTATACAGACCGTCTTCCGGTGCATCAAATTTCCAGGCGATCTCCTGCCCCGGATCTTTCCATGTCGTGCCGCCGATGTAGTTGACCAACGCCTGCTTGGCACTGTAGGGAGAGATACTGGCGCTGCCGTTGTCCGCCTTGGCAGTCAACGCATAATCGCTCCGATAGAGAGAATCCTCTGCCTCGATAACGATCTGCTCACCGTCATATTTCTTATACTGTCCGTATTCTGCCGATATCTCGCTGTAGGGACGGATCTGCTCCGGCGGAACAAGCTTCACCTGACCAATGAGCATATCCCTTCCACGGTTGACCAATTCGACTGTATGCTCACCGGCAGACAGTGCAAATTCAAAAGGACGGACAACGATACCGTTGCTGTCGATAATATATCGCTCGGCATAGCCATCCACATGCTTTTGAGCGGCGGAAACCTGATCCCCGTTGGACAACTGACGGATCCCACCGTCATCGTCCCACAGAACACCCAGCGTCAGCAATTTGGCTTCTTCAAAGGGAATCTCACCATCTATTTTCAAATCGAAGACATATTCTTCGGTCGTAACATCCAAATTTCCGAAAACAACCGTCAAATTATACTTGGCATCCTTCGGCACATTCACCTTCAGCGAAACCGTAGAACCGCCCTTAATGACTACTGCTTTCCCAAATTTTTCGTCGGATCTCACCTCGACACCGCCGGCATTCCCCGAAGCCGCCTCGGCTCCAAGTGTAATGGAATCCGTAGCCTGTGGCATGGTGTTTTCCTGTTCATAAACGTCGTAATCCTTGAGATCACCGTCCTGCGCCACCGCCTGATCAGACGGAGCGGTCGCCGTCGCAACAGGTTCTGCGGAAGGGGCGGCTGTTTCTTCCGCACCCGCCGACCAGGGCACTGCCGCCATGGCGCACAGGAGAGCCGCTGTCAGAGCGATCCCTCTCAGTTTCAATTTCATACTCCTGACCATTCCTTTCTCAACATTTGTACCGGATCTGTCCGTAGGCAGGTCCAAATAACCCCGACACCTTAACGGTACAAATGAGTCCCCAACGGTGATAACACCGTCCGGGCTTTTGCTGCCTGAATTCGGATTGCGTATAAGGTTCCTGCATAGTCCGACGGGAAAAAGACCCGCCAGTCTAACCTTACGCCGTATATGATCTATCGGGGACACCGTCCCCGCCAAAAAAAAGAAACCCGTAACTGGTCAAAAATGAATAATAAACCAGTTCTTTTTGTCTTCCTCATTCGAGTTTTTGGCTGTTCTCCTGGTAGCAGTCGTTATTCTGCGTGTTTTTGCCGTCGGATCAACAGCAGTACTCTTCCCTGTGGTCGTCGTCCTGCTGCCCGTACCGGTCGTATCCTTCGCCGTGGTGGATGTTGTACTTCCGTTGCTGGTCGTCTGGCTGCCGCCGGGCTTTGTTTTCCGACCGCCGGACGAATCCTCTGCCGAGGTTTTCCTGCCGGCTGAATGAGCATCATTGCCTGTAGCGGAACCGCTTCCCTTTGCTGTACGGGAACCGTCTGCTGCCTTTTCACTTCCGTCAGTTGCACTGCCCGTGTCCCTGCCGTCATCCCGTTCTGATAACGCCTGTGTGGTACTGCTTTTCCCGGTACGGTCCTGTTCAGATCCCGTCGCCGGATCAGAACCGACAGCAGAATCTGTCCCCACCGCACCCGATGTGCCGGACACAGATCCACCGTCATCAAAACCGCAGGACAACAGTAAACCGGCAATCGAAAGGACGCATAATCCCAAAACAATCCAGCGAATAACCGATTTCATCATGTCAACCTCATATTCTGTTTTCTTCTCTCGAACAAGTCGATCAGCACCGATAGCCTCCCTCCGTAAAAGAGGGAGGCATCCTTTACTGATCAATCCTCTGTCTCATCGTCAAGATCAGCAGTACCCTCATCATAGCCGAGAGAATTGTGCACCGCATCCAAATCACCGGCGTTTGCACCGCCATTGAAATCAGCGATCGTGCCGAAGATCTGCAACGGATGCTGCTCCATCTGTGGTGCTACATACTCCTTTTTCATCATTTACCGTCTCCTCCTAAATAATATGCAGCTTTGCTTATTCACTGAACCAGCCGTAGGTGACACCGGTCTGTGCGCAAGCGGCAGCATAGATTTCGTTGGTGGTGATCCCGTTGCTCATCCCACTGGACAACAACAGCTCTTTGCCATCGAACCTGACCTTCACCCACGCCTGTGCCGTCAACACTTTATCGGCATTGGCTTTGCTAATGTTCTTGACCAAGATGGAATAGTAGATCGTATTATCCTCCTTGGTAAAGCATTTGTTGACATCGGTCGTATTCACCGAACCGATCTTCACCCCATCAGCATAGACATCCATACCACGCTCCACGACCTCGCAGTCGATATTGTTGAGGTCCATGACGTCCATATGTCTGCCCACTTCATAAGAACCAAACAGGCGAATGGCGGCATATTCGGTCTCGA
This sequence comes from Acutalibacteraceae bacterium, assembly GCA_045597885.1. Lineage (GTDB taxonomy): Bacteria > Bacillota > Clostridia > Oscillospirales > Acutalibacteraceae > UBA5905. The sequence goes on from JAZLKY010000066.1 coordinate 21,711, forward strand.
CACCGTTCGAATTCAGCCCCTTGTAGATGGCACTGTTTTCCTCACCGACAGGAATGTCGATCTTGTCAGACACATCCAGACCGGGAACGAATAACCCGGCAGTATTGACCTTTGCCAGCCCGCCTTCACCGGTAGTCAGGTCAATGATCTGGAAGTCATCGACATAAATCGAGCCGTTGGTGGTCATACCGTTCTGGATACCGATCAGGATCTTGCATGTACCCATATCGTCAACATCATTAGCGGCGGTGACGAAAGTCGTGAACTGTTGCCACTCTGTCTCACTGAGTGTGACATCGTTTCCGACATAGTCGGCATTGGATGTCGTGCCGGTCTTGTATAAGGTATAGATCTGTTTACTGTTTGCTCCACTGGATGCTGTGAATCCCTTACCTTCCGTCTGTTGTGCTGCCACCCAGTAGCGGAAGGTGTCGGTTTTGCCTCCCTTAGCCCAGAAGGTGATCATATAGTCATGACCTTTTGTCAAAATGTAGTCACTGCCATCAGGATTCTTGATAAGGATCTGGGCACGGATATTGCCACTACCCGCACCGGTGTTGGAGATCTCCACCGACTTGCTGCCGTTGTGCGCCGCCTGCGTGCTCACTTTTGCAAAGTGGTTGTTGCCGCTTTGCCGCATTTCGACATTGGCACCATTCTCCAGATCCTCATAACTGTAGACATTGGCACGGGGACTGGTATCCTCGACCTGCACATCGTCAAAATAGAAGCAATATCGGTCAACTCCGTTTATTTCAGATGCGCCAAGCCGGAGATAGCCGTCCGCAGTCACATTGACCGTTTCCACCACCTGGAACCACTCGTCGATCTT
>JAZLKY010000067.1:0-1398 GCA_045597885.1 Acutalibacteraceae bacterium
GGAGATCTATGATGAGCTGGAACGGGAGTTGGTGTCCCGTGGCGGATAAGATCTTAGGGCTGATCGGGATCGCCCGACGCTCCGGTCATCTGCTGATCGGATTTGATGCCGTGGCTGACGGGCTCAAAAAAAGGACCGCTCACCAAGTTTTACTGGCTTCCGACTGTTCGGAAAAGACCGAAAAGGAATTGCGCTTCGTTCGGGGAGAGAGCCACTGCTCCATCACCCGTTTGTCGGCGGACAAGATGACATTGACCGCCGCCCTGGGATTGCAGAAACCTGTTGCCGCCGTGGCCACAGATGACCCCGGCTTTGCCGCCGCCATGCAGAAGTATTGCGGCACGGATACAAAGGAGGATGTTGCCTTATGACGACCAGTAACAAAATGCGTATCAGTGATATTGCCAAAGATTTCGGCGTTCCCGGCAAGGAGATCGTGGAATTATTGGCGAACTATTTCCAGCCGGCGAAGAAAACATCGTCTGCGCTGGAGGAGGCTGAACTGAACCTCATTTTTGAACACTATACCCAAAAGCACAGTCATGATGATCTGACGGCGTATTTTGCCGCCGCCAATGAACAGCAGGATAAGAAAAAGGCGGAAGCGGAAAAGAAGAAAAAAGCAGAGGAAGCCGCCCGCAAGGCGGCAGAGAAGCCTTCGGAAACGGTTGCTCCCAAACCAGCGAAAAAAGCAGAGAAAAAGTCTGATACGGAGACCGTCCCCGTACAGGAGAAAAAGGAGCAGTCCCGTCAGGCAGCCAAGGAGCAGAAGGCTCCTGCTCAGCAACCGGAAAAGAAGCCTGCCGTTTCCAACACCCATCCTTTCAAATCCAATAAGACTGACAAACCGAAGCAGGCACCGCAGCCCAAAGCACCGCAGGAGCGGCGCACAGTCGACACCAGAAAGCCGCAGATGATCGCCAGTGATAAGTATGATGAAAAATTCGATGTCATGGCACAGGTGTCCAACCGGGTCCACGGTGACGGCGGCGGGGTGAAGAAGCAAAAGATCAATCAAAAATCCAAGCAACAATACCGCAAGCCCCGGCGTAAAGAAAGCGAAGCCGAGCGACTGGCGCGTATCCAGCAGGAGCGCAAGGCAAAACACGCCACTATTAAAGTGGGCGATACCATTACTGTCGGGGAATTGGCTACCCGGCTGAAAGCCACCTCCGGCGAAGTGATCAAAAAATTGATGTTGCTTGGCGTCATGGCTTCAGTCAATGAAGAAATAGATTTTGACACCGCCTTTTTAGTAGCGGAAGAATTTCACACTAAGGTCGAAAAAGAAGTGGTCGTTTCCATTGAGGAGCAGATCATTGATGACAGTGTCGATGTAGATGAGAACCTGTCTCCCCGTGATCCGGTCGTGGTAGTCATGGGACACGTTGACCACGG
>JAZLKY010000068.1:0-1155 GCA_045597885.1 Acutalibacteraceae bacterium
GAAAAAGTAGGAGCTGACACCTGCTTCCCGGCAATCGGTTTGCAGGTCGCTGATGGTGGAGCCGGGACAGCCGTCCGTCAGAAACAACGGAGCAAGCGTCGGCTGCTTTGTGGCGTCGATCACCTTTGTTCTTGCTACCAACTGACGCAGGACGGAGCGCATCTCCTCACCTGAGGGGATACTGCCCTTCTTCCCATTGACGGTCAGCAGGGGAGACGCCAGGGAAGCACCGAATGTGAGCGGGTTTCCTCCGTAGGTCTGCGTGTTTTCTCCCGTGGCACCTGTCAGGGAGCAGGCAAGGATCAACGGACAGGATTCACCCAGCCGGGTACGTACCTCCTCCACAAAGGCGGACAGGATCGCTGACCGGCTCATGGCAGTATTGGAAGAAGTGCCGAAGCTGGCGCCCCCGGTATAGGAGGGAAACACCACATCGTCAAGCATGATGGCGGCGGCGCCGGCATCATGCAATTCCTGAACTAAATCAATGATATACAAATGTGCTTCGTCCGCATATGGATTCAGCCATGCTTTGCCGCCGTTGGCGGGCTTGTTATCATACCACACCCAAGTACTGTTGCCGGCAGGGGTGATACGGGCATTGGGTAGTGCTCTGGCGGCGGCATTATCCCGGAAGGCGGATAGGCGGACAATCGGCTGTAAACCTTCTTTGCGCAGGGTGGTGAAAAGCTCCTTGAGTTCATCGAGCGTGAATGCCTTTGCGTCGGCACTGTTGACCTGCTTCGCCCGATCAGTGGCGGAATGGTAATACAATGTGCCGTCTGGCCCCTTCATATCGGTCAGCACGGCATTATATCCTGCCTGTACCGCCTTTTTCAAGCGGTCGGCGGAAGCGGAAAAGTCTCTGAGACCGGCGGGAGGAACATAAAAACCTCTCACCTCACCGTTGATCGCTTCGGGCTGGGTACTTGCCGGCGTGTCCGCCGGCGTATCCGTTGGGGTGCCTGCCGGATGCTCCGTTTCTCCTGTGCCGGATACCGGTGTGCTGTTTGAACTGTCGGGCAGTGCCACGGACAGTGGATGCTCGGTAATGAACTTGGCACCGAACAAGCCGACGGCAATAATAGCGGCAGCTCCGATGATCCACGGCAAGGTTTGCAGGACCGGGTTTTTCTTCTTGAACACACTGCGGTG
>JAZLKY010000069.1:0-9692 GCA_045597885.1 Acutalibacteraceae bacterium
AGGGGTGTAGGAGCATTTTCAGAAGTGCTCATAAGTAACCGTACCGTCGTCATGCACTTCCAACTTAGAAGTACAATATTGCAGCATGGAACTGCGGTGGGTGATGATGAAGCAGGTCCTGTCGGTTTCTGCCGCCAACGCCTGAAAAACCCGGCGCTCCGTTGCTTCGTCCAGCGCACTGGTCGCCTCGTCGAGGATCAGTACCGGACGGTCCCGCATAAATGACCGGGCAATACACAGCCGTTGTGCCTGTCCGGCGGAGATGCCGCCGGACTTTTCCCGGATCGGCATATCCAGCCCCAACGGATCTTTGCGCACAAAACCGGCGGCATCCGCCTGCTCCAGCGCCCGCCACATTTTGCTGTCGTCCGCCGTCGGATCGCCTGTAAGCAGATTGGACCGTACCGTCCCGGTCATCAGCGTATTGCCCTGCGGCACATAAGAAAGGAACCGCCGTACATCCGGCGAGGCGATCTCCTCCACGCCGTCATAGGTATACGCCACCGTTCCGGTATTGGGGTTGACCAGCGCGAGCAACAGCCGGATCAAAGTGGTTTTGCCGGTGCCGGACGGACCGACCACCCCCACCCGTTCACACGGAGCGATCTGCAGATCCACCGAATGCAGGACCGTCTCATCCTTATAGGCAAATGACACATCCCGGATCGTGACGCCTACCCGCTCCGGCACATCCTGCCGGGTGGCGGCGGCTTCCGGCTGCTGCTCGGTGATCTCCCGCACACGGGTGGCGGAAACCAAAGTTGTATAAAATCGGGGGATCACACTGCCGAGCCCGCCAATGGAACCCTGCAACTGAGATACCAGTGACAGGAACAGCGTCATGGTGCCGTAGGTATAATCCGGATTGGAATGGATCTGCGAGGCGCACCAGCAGAACGCCACCACATAGCCCACACCGTAAACAAGGCGAAGAACGGAACTCATCATTGTGCTGAGCCGGGTACTTTTCATGACCGTTTTCAGACGGCGTCCCCGGAATGATTCAAAATACCGGTTGTTTTCGTCCTCCAGTTGGAATGCCTTGATCACATCCAGATTGCCCAGTGTTTCCTGGAAGAAGGTGTAGTATTCCGACTGACTTTCCCGAATATCGTTTTGATACCGTTGGAACGGCTTGCGGAAAAAGACGGTCAGGATCATCCCCGTCGGTCCGACGATCAGCCCAATGAGCGCCAGCACGGGATCGGTGACCAGCAAAATGATCAGAATGATCCCCAACTGCAATGCCGTGATGAGCAGATTCGGCAGAATGCTGATCAGATTGGAAGCGACCGAGTCCACATCCCCGTTAAGACGGGCGAGCATATCGCCACTGTGGAAGGAGGAGATATCCTGCCAATTGCACCGTTGGGTGCGGTCGAACATTTTTGCCCGCAGACCGAAAGCAAATTTTTCATTGACAAAACTGCTGAACACCCCGGAAATGGCACTGAGGATGATAGACGCCACCGTCGTCCCCAGCATGATCAGTGCATATTTGAACTGGAACGGACCGTTCCCGTTGATCGCCACATCCACTACATATTTGCTTGCCACCGGGCTTGCCAGCGAAAAGAGCATAGAACATAAGCTGAGCATAAAGAAGCCGAGGGTGTACCACCGCACGCCCTTACTCTGTTCCACCAGCCACTTCATATTCAGTTTCAGCTCACTGCGCTTTTGATAAGCACGTTTTAACTTTCCCATAGATTCTCCTGATAAATTTTCTGGTCTTCGGGCAATACTGCCGTGCAAGCATCCGCAATACTGCCCGCCGACGGACTTTCCCTCTGTTATAACACCGTTCTTCTCCCCGGATGCGCTCGGACATGACCGCCACCAGCCGTTGTGCCGGGACACGGTATTCGATCCACATCTGTGCATCTCCAAGCATATCATAGGAATCACGGCGCACCTGCCAGATCCGATGGATCACCGGGTGTCCATTTTCCCGGACATACAGACAGATGTCCCCCATATGCAGACGGCTCGGCAACGGCGACAGCACCAGCCGGTCTGTATCGGGATCAATAAACGAGCGCATACTCTCCCCCGTCCCCGACACGATAATGCTGTTGCCGTCCTGCACCGCACGACGTACCGCCTCCACAAAAAAGGCGGGAGAACTGAACTTGTCCATTATACGAGCATCCCCCCACACCGAGGATCGTTCTGCATCATCAAAGCATATACAACACCGGCAAGTCCCTGCATCAAAGAGGGATTGCGATCCGCTGTTTTCATGGCATGGAACAAACGGGGTGAATCAGATGACACTGCATATTCCAACCGATTCTCGACTGAGATCCCCAACCGTGCCCCCGCCATCACCAGCGAACCCTCCCCACAGCAAAGCGTTGCACGGGGATGCGGGTGAGGTCGTTTCAAAAAGTCCGATGCCTGCTCTATATCCTGCCGACACAGTGCAAGGACCTTTTCATTCTTCGTATACTCCATCAACTGCCGGCGGCACATCAGCACACCCGGCGTGCCGGAACACCAACCACGCATAAACACCCGCCTTTGCGTTTCACGCAGATCAGACCAGTTTTGTACTATCGGATCATATTCTGTATTTTCCCACCGGAGCAGAGAGAGGATCTTTTCATCCGCCGCATCGGTGCCGAGCACCTGTTGCAATGCACCAAGTGCCAATGCCTGCCCCGCCACCCCGTGGGCAGCACCGGTCAGCGTACATCTTTTCTCGGTCACAGTAGATAACAGAACGGTAGCAATCGGTTCAGTCACCGCCGACGGCAGCCGGGGCAAGGAAAGGCATATGCCCGCCATGCCGGACAGAATATCGACATCACCGGGGACAAAACGGGAAACATCAATTTTTTTTGTCAACTCTACGGCATCCGAAAAAGCCCGTTCACACCCCGTCAATTCCGCCACATGAAGCAAAGCTGCAATAATCCCCGCCAATCCGTCTGACAAATTGCAGGAAGAGTCGGAAAGTGGGGTGTGAAAATCGACCGTCACCACATTCTTCTCTAAGTCATCCAGCAGGGTGTCTATTGCCCGTCGCCATTCCGCATCCCCGGTTTTGAGCGACAACGCCGCATAACAGCACAGGATCCCGCTCAAGCCGTGGTATAGTCCGTACCCGACACTTTGAAAAGCGGTGTATCCGTCCGATCCGGGGCAAAGGCGAATAAAACACGATGGATGATGCGGCACAGCACAGTGGGAAAATTCTTCTTTTGCCCGTTGTGAAATATCCAAAACCGACTGATTTTCCGCTTGAAGCAACGCCTTTTTAGAACAGTACGCCAATCGAATCAAACGGATCTGTTTTTTACGGTCGTTATCGGATAATCGCTGTAGCCGATGGCAGGCACAGGAAACCGGTGACTCGCGTAAAAATCCTTCCACGACCGGCTCTCCGGCATAGTACAGCGTACAGCCCTCACCGCCGATATAAAATAGCGGGACTTCACCCTTGACAACAGCGGCGACTTCGGCCTGCCACATCCGGCGGGCTTTATTCAGTCGGTCTGGATCAACATCCCTTTCATAGGCGCGCCGCAACAGTTGCTCCGCTTCTCTCTGCGGATCCGATGCCCGTTTCACCCGGTCGATCACCTTTCCATAAAGTGCAGTCGGACGGGGAAGCAACCGAAAGCGACAGGGAGCAAAATCACGGATCCATCCGTCAACCTCTTCCCGATGAGCAAGTGCAAATGTATAAGTAGCCGAAAAACCGTCTACGATCTCGTCCACATAGGCTACGGCAGAAGCCGGGACACCGTTCAACAACGGGATATTCTTGCCGTCTGCCATTTCTCCTGTCGCACCGCTTGTATCCGTCAAGCCGTAAAACTGCGGGAGCAAATGACTTGCAAATACCGAGTCATCCAGTCCTTTCGGCAGGTTTTGCCGCGCCGTTATGCCGGACAGCAGGGTTTCCAAATCCACCAGTACCGGATATTCCCCACAGGCGATCAGATTTTCTGCGTGAAGGTCTCCACTGTACAGCAAATAGGTCAAAAAAAGCAGTGCTCCCAACCGCCCATAGTACCGTCTGATCCCGTTTTCATCGGTGGAGCAGTGTTCTATTACCGCCTCAGTGTGAGCATCCTCTGTCTCCTCCAATACCGTCACCGTGCCTGGAAGCAGTTCCAATCCTGTTGCTTGAAAACGGGAAAGAAAAGCCGCCCAGCAGCGTTCTGTGACGGCATTCCTCGGTTTCCATATAAACCTGTCTTCGCCCCGGATGATCAGGCAGGTCTGACGACCGTCATGAATATCCCCTTGCGGGATGATCCGATCCATCAGTCCAGATCACCCAAATCGGACCGCAGACAGCCATTTTGCGCATAATGCTCCTCGATCTCTTTCGCCCTTTCGGGGTACTTCCGCTTAAAACATAAGCGCGGTGACGGTTTGCCGAATTCGCCAAGATCATAATAGTGATACGCTTGACACAAACGGCACCGTCTGCTATGGATACAGGTCGCACATTCTTCTAAAGAAGGAACTTCGTCACATGCCGCCACCAATTCCTTCCAGCAATCCGCTATCGACCGACCGATTGTATCAATTTTTATAGCATCAAAAGTGACACAGGGAATCATCTGCCCTTTATAATTGAATGAACATGCACTGCGCCCTGCACCGCAGCTCATCCCTTTTCCATAATTCGGGTTTTTATCTAATGTAACAGAATACGGCGGCTGAATCTGACTGGGTTTGATCGGATTGTCAGTCAAATTCCAAATGATTTCCGCAAACTTTTCTTCATCAGCAGCATTGGCTTCGATCATCTCGGAATCGCACCGCCGACAACTGACAAAATCCATAGAATAACGAAACGGGACATTTAACATCTTGGCAACTTTTCCGATCTGCTCAAAATCTTCAACATTGTCTTTGCTGACAGTACACTGTAAAACCAGATCAATACCCGCTTCTTTTATCTTTTTTGCATTTTGCATCACCTTATCATAATATACTGCACTCCCGCAAACCTGTTCATAGGTTTTGGGAGAACCGCCATACATGGTGATATATAATTCCTGCGGGGGACACTGCTTCAAAGTGGATAAGATCTCATCCGTCAAACAAGAACCATTGGATAACATTGAAATCAAAAAATCTTTTTCATACGCATAACGGTACAACTGCGCAAAATCGGGATGGAGCATACACTCTCCACCGGTAAATGTCAGATATACCACCTTCATTTGTGCCAATCCGTCAATGATAGATCTCCAGTCATCAAACCGCATTATTTTTTCTCCCTGCTCCAGTAACTGCTGCGGTGTTTTTCTGACATAGCAAAAAGGACAGATAAAATTGCAAATAGGGCTCAATTCCAAAGTTGCCGAAGTCAACAGCCGCTTATCTCTGGTCTGTTGACGGACAAATGATTCGTATTTCTTAATCGGATTTTCTGTTGCACTATTAAGCGCATCAAACAACCTCGACATAGTTTTTTTCCTTTCTTTCTTAGCGGATACAAATCAAAGAGTTTGGCAAAGTCAATTAATGTATCCCTCAGTCAGCCTATCGGCTGACAGCGTCTCGCCTGCGGGCTCGGTCACCTTGCGGCTCTGACAGTCCCCCAGACTGTCAGTCACTACCGATCGAAGCCTTCGGCTAGCCAAAAGGGGAGTTTTGGCGGTCGCCGTATATTGCGATCCACCAATTTATTCTACCGTCTGCACGATTCCCTCGTCCAGCGATTTTTTGAGGAATGCGTCGACATCCGATGCCGCCTGTTCTGCGGAGATGCCGTATTTGTCGACCAATGCCGTGGTCAGTTGTTCCGCCGTGGCACCGTTCTCCAACGTTTTCCACAGCAAAATGCCGGTATCATTGAATACAATGACAGCGCCAAAATCAATTGCTTGTGCTCCCCGTGCGATCAAAACATATTCACCGGCGATCTCTTTGAGCAAAAAATCGGGGTTTGTTTGATATTTCATATCTATCAATCCTCTCTGTTATCCGAACAGCACTTGATGCAGTGCTTTCGGTGCATTTTCTGTTTTGGTACAATATTGGCGATAGACGGGGACAGCGGTCACCACCCGTTCGATGACAGCATCATACCGTTCTGCAATCCCCTCCCGTACCGGGATCACCATATTGTTGAGATGCAGCAGCCCGAACGCCTCTGCCGGGCGCAAGCGTTCCACCTGTTCAAAGGGTGCTTTTTCGACAAAAACGATGGCACGGATCGGCACCTGTTCGTTTTTATAGCACGGTTCTTTTCCGCTCCACGGCGTACCGTGCACCATTGCTCGGTCGCCGTCCCACAGAATGGCAGGCTGATCGTTATTCAGTGCCTCAGCACCGTATACCTGTTCCCACAACCGTGCCTGGGTGCTTTTCCCCGCACCTGGGATACCGCAGAACAAGATCCCCTCGCCGTCGGTCATCACTGCCGCCGCATGGATCAGCAACCCGCCGGCAAAGAGCAGGGTATACTGATACGCCCGCATGATCAACTGCTGCAATATGGGCGAGTGAACTGTTTTAAGAGATAAGACTGCTTCGATTTTTTGGTATCGGTCGTGCACCCATACTGAACCGCAGTTGGGATTGGACAACACAATACCGTCCCCACAACAGTCAAGCATATAATCACCAACGGAAAAAGTATAAGAACTTTTCTTTTCTAAAAACACGGAAAAGGAGGAGTCGGCAAACGTTGCCGCCCCCTCCGCTTTTCCGAAAAGATGAAACTCGCAGAACGGCAGATGACACTCCGCCATGAGAAACGGAAAAAACCTCTCCCGTAAATCATCTATATCCGTTTCTACAGTTGTCCGCAACTTGAAAGGCATGAAGCACATCTTACGGATTCAAAGTTGAATAACACTGAATGCCGCCGCTGTAGGTCGCAACAACATCATCAACAAAAGGTCCTAAGTCGAGACAAGTTGCCGCAACCGCCTGCTCATAATAATAACGACCGTCAGGCATACAACCGGTGCTGTAGTTTGCATACACATCTTCTGCCTTGGTGGAAACTTTGATAAAATCAGGTGCTTGATACATAATACTCTCTCCTTTTTCCGTTTATTTAATCAGATTGCGCCGGGTGCATCATCGTAGTAGGCACAGTACTCACTGCTGTTCTCCACATAACGGATGCGATAAGAATCGTCTTTTGCCTTCTGCCGTTCTTCTGCGGTCATTGCCAACCATTCTTCATCGGAGATCCTGCCGCCGGCAACGCCTTCCAACTCTTCGTCATTCAGTTCGTTTTTGTTCAGTTCACTCATGATAATAGCCTCCTTTAAAATAGTTTTTAGACAAACCCATTTTCATTTTGTTCAATTATACAATACCCACGCTACCTTTGTCAAGAGAAAAAAGGACGTATTTTGCAAAAAGACAGCATTTTTTGTTTTTTGCCGGTGCATTGAACAGAGCACCGTTTGGAGAGAGTATTTTTGCAGAGCCGCACCTGTTTTGCCCGTGCATCTCTTGATACGAATCACTTTTCAAAATGGCTAATGTTTTTTTGATTTTTTTTCCTTTTTGAAAAATCCCGCTCGTGAAATACCGTCGCCGTTGCCCTTGCATCTCTATATACGAAGGAAATCAAAAAAGGGCTAATAAAAATTTGCAATTTATCTCATCAGTCCGTTCCGCTCCAACAGCCGCAACCGCCATGCAGTGGGATCGTCCTCCCCGGCAGGGAGCGAAGCGGCATTCGGAAGATTGACACTGACAAGCAGTCCCTGCCGTCTGTCACGGTCGGTAAATGCCTGAAACAGCCGATGCAGCCACGCCACCGGATACAGGAGCGGTCTGCCTTTCAGGTATGGGTATTTTTCAGCCAATCTTCCCATGGAAGGGAAAGCGATATGAAGCAGTTTCTTGCGATATCGCCGCCGCTTGGTTGCCTGCACCTGTCCCCCCGCGTTGGCATTGTGGCGGAAATAGAAATATTCCCATGTGGAGATATCTCTCGGCTCATAGGTGGGTGTCAGTTCCATATCCTGCAAAATGGCTTCGCTGTCAGCCGTCGTCTGCGGCAACAGTCCCGGAAATTCCCCGGCAGAAAAACATCCGTATTGGACAAAAGTCCACAGCAGTTTTTGCAAAAAAGTGCCAAATCCATACCGTTCCATTTGCTCCCAAAAGATATCGGTGTCGATCTCTCCGGCGCAACGGGAAAAATACAGCGCAAAATCGAACCCCTGCCGCAGCGTGATGCCGGAGCTGACAAAATGCTTGACGGTGTGCACCGCTAAAAACAGCAGTGCATCCGCCGGGCACAACACCGGGATCATCCTGCCGGAAAAATCCACCTGCGTACCGAATGACGGGGTGGCGTTCCGAGCGCCGTCATCTCCCAACAATCCAGTCGTTGACATATCGTCATACAACTGCACATGGACCTCCAATATCCCGGCACAGGGGTGGGAGGCCTCGGCGTGATGGTTACCCTCCCGCCGGGGGATGACGGTATAGCCCCTGTCAGCCAACATCGCCAGTACGGGCTGTTCCTCCTGCGGAGGGATCAGAATATCGCTGTCGGCAGAGCTGCGGCATTCCGGGTGGGCATAAAAGCGGCCGATGTCAAGCCCCTTAATGATCATCGGATGAAATCCAGCCGCCAGCAATGCATCCACCGTATCCAGCACTGTCTCTGTCTTTTGGACGTTTTTCAGTGCCGCCCCCAATGACAGCCGAGTACATTCCTCCCGCACCGCCGAAGGACAGAACGGTGCTTTTTTCAATACCATCGCCACTGTGCCGGTTATCGACTGCTCGCAAGCAAGCGAGAGGACCTTCTCCCAGTCCAGCGGTGCTGTCGGCAGGAATGCCTCCTGCCCAAGCACAGCACGACCGTACAGTTGTACTAAATAGGTGAATTCTGCGCTCATAGAAATATTCCCTTCTGCTTTCAGTCGAGTTCTGTTGCGCCGGTATACAGATCGTAATACCGCCCCTTTTGCATCAACAGTTCTTCGTGATTGCCCCGTTCGATGATCTCTCCGTGTTCCAACACAAGAATGGCATCTGCATTACGCACGGTAGACAGGCGGTGAGCAATGACGAAGGTAGTACGGCTTTTCATTAACCGGTCCATCCCGTGTTCAATATGCCGTTCCGTCCGGGTATCTACCGAGCTGGTCGCTTCATCCAAGACAAGAATGGGGGCTTGGCTGAGTGCCGCTCTGGCAATATTCAGCAGTTGCCGTTGTCCCTGTGACAGGTTCGCTCCGTCCCCCTCCAGCCGGGTATCGTACCCGTCCTGCAAGCGCATGATGAATGAATGCGCGCTGGCAGTCTTGGCGGCGGCGATCACTTCCTCGTCAGTGGCATCGAGTCTGCCATAGCGGATATTCTCCATCACGGTGCCGGTGAACAGATGGGTATCCTGCAAGACCATCGCCACGCTCTGCCGCAGTTCACTGCGTTTATATTTCTTGATATCCACCCCGTCAATGGTGATCTGTCCCTCAGCAATGTCATAAAAGCGATTGAGCAGATTCGTGACGGTGGTCTTACCTGCTCCCGTCGAACCGACAAAAGCGATCTTCTGACCGGGATGGGCAAACAGGGAGACATCCCTCAGTACCACCTTGTCGGGGTTGTAGGCAAAGGTCACATTCTCCAGCCGCACATCTCCCCGCAGGGAAGCGGTGGACAACGCATCCGGCGCATCGGCTTCTTCCGGCGGAATATCCATCACTTCAAATACCCGCTCCGCCCCCGCCAGT
>JAZLKY010000070.1:0-3261 GCA_045597885.1 Acutalibacteraceae bacterium
GGCGGACTTTCCGGGGCATTCATTCCGGTGACGGAGGATGCCGGGATGATCGACGCCGCCCGGAGCGGATGTCTGCGGATCGAAAAATTGGAAGCCATGACTTCTGTTTGCTCTGTCGGGCTCGATATGATCAACATTCCGGGCGATACGCCGGCGGAGGTGATCGCCGCCATTATCGCTGATGAGGCGGCGATTGGTATGGTCAATGCCAAAACCACCGCCGTGCGGGTGATCCCCGCCATCGGCAAGCAGATCGGAGAAGAGTTGTCCTTCGGCGGGCTGCTGGGATCCGGTCCGGTGATGCCGCTCAACACGGCTTCTCCGGCAGTGTTCATCAATCGTGGCGGGCGGATCCCTGCTCCGATGCAAAGCCTGAAAAACTGAGAAAAAAGAAAGGGTTGACTGTCAAATGGATAAGGATGTGGAACGGATCCTGTTGTCTGAGCAAGAGATAGAAGCCATCATCTCCCGCATCGCCGCCGAGCTTGACCGAGATTATGCGGGAGAGGATAAACGGCTTGTGTTGGTTTGCATTCTCAAGGGATCGGTCGTCTTTATGGGTGAACTGATGAAGAAGATCACGGTACCGGTGGAGATCGACTTTATGCGGGTGTCTTCCTACGGGAGCGGGACGGTATCCAACGGAAGCATCAACATCCTGATGGATCTGATGCGTAAGGATCTCGAAAACTGTGATCTGCTCATCGTGGAGGATATCATCGACAGTGGAAAGACGCTTTCTCACCTTACCAAATACCTGAAACTAAAAGGGGCACGAAGTGTCAAGACCTGTACGCTGTTGGACAAGCCCTGCCGCCGGGAGGTCGATCTTGAAGCCGATTATGTGGGTGCTGTCATTCCGGACGAGTTTGTGGTCGGATACGGGTTGGACTACGATGAGCGCTACCGTGCCCTGCCGTATGTCGGTGTGCTCAAGCCGGAAGTATATGCATAAAATTACACCGTTCTGTCTCGGACGGGACATGGCGGTAATGCTGATATTTCAATAGTTTTGCCGGACTGCCGGGGAATACCGCTGAGTTGTATGGCGGTATTTTCCGGCAGTTTGTCCGTTACAGGTATTTTTTCATACGGTCGATGTTGTTTTCCTCTGTTTCCTGCAGTTTGGCTGCAAGTGCCGTCACCTCTTCGGACGTTTGCTCCCGGTGGCTGATCTGCCGGGCAATTTTGGTCACGCCCATACTGCTCCCTTGAATGAGCATATCCGCCAAGGCGGACGGGCTGTTGTCCTTTGCCGCTTTTCGGGCGGCGGTACGCCGTACTGCTATTTTGGCAACGACTGGATTGCCGTCAGGGACTGCACCCTGCTGTCTGATCAGATCCTCTGCCTCATCCATGATGGACTGATATTCCATCAATTGGGTCTCCACCACTTTTCGAAATGCGGTATCATCTGTTTTCCGCAGGACAAAATATAAGCCGTCCCGTCCCATTTCCGCATTGCGATAGATCATGTTCAGAAATTCGGTTTCTTCCTTTTCCATGATGGTTACACTCCTTTCGTGTGTTTTTTACTGTTCCCGACGGGACGGTTTCTATGCAGGTGTGAAAATATTGGCAGAAAGTACTGGATTTTTTTTCACAAATCCAGTACAATAGCAGAAGAGAATAATAAAAGGACGGGATCGGCGTATGGATGCATTGTTGCTGATTGACGGAAACAGTATCGTGAACCGGGCATTTTACGGTGTCAAGGCTTTGACAACAAAAGACGGGCGGTATACCAATGCGATCGTGGGGTTTTTGAATATTTTGGCAAAGTTGCGGGAGCAGTCCGGTGCCGGACAGATCGCCGTGGCATTTGATGTTCATGCGCCCACCTTCCGCCATCAGTTGTATGCCGAATACAAGGCGGGGCGAAAAGGGATGCCGGAGGAACTGCGCCAACAGCTCGATCCGCTCAAAGCCATTCTGACTGCCATGGGGATCCGGCTGATCGAACAGCCCGGTTACGAAGCCGATGATATCCTCGGTACACTCTCTGCCCGATCGGCGCAGGCAGGGGAACAGTGTTATATTGCCACCGGTGACCGGGATTCTTTACAGTTGGTGGACAGCCGTGTGACGGTTTTGCTGGCGACTACCAAAATGGGACACCCGGAGACGGTCGTCTACACACCCGAAACTGTCGGAGAAAAATACGGATTGACACCGGCACAACTTATTGATCTGAAGGCTCTTCAGGGAGATACCAGTGACAACATTCCCGGCGTTCCCGGCGTGGGGGAAAAGACTGCTCTCGATCTGATGCATCGGTTCGGCAGTGTGGATGCACTCTACAGTGAACTGGATGCATCGGATTTGCGTGAGAGCTTAAAGAAGAAATTAACTGACGGAAAAGACAGTGCTATGCAGAGCCGTATCCCCGGTACGATCTGCCGTACCGTGCCGTTGGATATCCTACCGGCGGATTGTGCCGTCCGACCGATGGATGCCGGAAAACTGGCGGCGCTTTTGCAGGATCTGGAACTGTACAAATGGATGGAAAAACTGGGACTGGAGTCTGTTGCCACGGCTGAGCCGACGACGGTCGATACTGTCCCGGCGTCCCTTTTGCTGATAGAGGGGAATGAGGCGGCGGCGGATATTTTGGCGATCGCCCGCCGTACCGGTCGGGCGGATGTCCTGGCAACAGTCGAAGGCGATGAGATCATCGGTCTGGCGGTGGCAGTGGAAGGACGGTGCGCCCGCCTGGATCGGATGGGAACGGATATGGATGCGTTTACGGCTTTGCTGACGGACGAAACCGTAAAAAAACGCACCCATGACAGCAAGCCACTGCTGGCGGTACTGCTGCGGCAGGGGAAAAAGCCGGCGGGATTTGTGCTGGATACAGCCCTGGCGGCGTATCTGCTCGATCCGTTGTCCTCGGATTAGTCCCTGCTACGGTTGATGCGGGACTACGGCTGTGGCGGGGCGGCAGATCCGCTCGCCTTGTTTCCGGCACTGGCTGACAGGCTGTACGGTGATGTCGAACGGCAGGGGATGCTCTCCCTGCTCGAAACCGTGGAACAGCCATTGGCGTTGGTATTGGCATCAATGGAAAATGAGGGATGTGCCGTTGACCGGGAAGGCATTGCCGCTTTCGGACGGGAACTGACGGCTCGGATCGCCGCACTTCAGCAGGAAATATGGGAGGCGGTGGGATACGAATTTAATCTTAATTCACCAAAACAGTTGGGCAAGGCGCTGTTTGAAGATTTAGGACTGCCGACGGGGAAGAAGACCAAGTCCGGCTAT
>JAZLKY010000071.1:0-5862 GCA_045597885.1 Acutalibacteraceae bacterium
ATCGGTGAAGAGGAAGACAGCCATTTAGGCGATTTTATTCCCGATGATGATGCCCCCGCTCCAGCAGATGCAGCATCCCACACCCTGCTGAAGGAGCAGTTGGAGGAAGTGCTGACTTCGCTGACTGACCGGGAAGCCAAAGTCCTGCGCCTGCGTTTCGGCTTGGAGGATGGCCGCTCCCGGACACTGGAAGAAGTCGGAAAGGAATTCGATGTCACCAGAGAACGTATCCGGCAAATCGAAGCCAAAGCCCTGCGGAAGCTGCGGCATCCCAGCCGGAGCAAAAAGCTCAAGGATTTCCTGGACTGATGGAGAAACAAACCATGTTCCTGTATGAAATGCATCAGCATACTGCCGGATGCAGTGCCTGCGGCATCGACAACCCGGAAAAAACCGTCCGGGAATTGAAAGCGGCAGGATTTGCCGGGATGGTATTGACCAATCACTTTTATCATGGCAATACCGGGATTCCCCGCTCCCTCCCCTGGCAAGAATTTGTCCGGCGCTATGAAGATGGTTTTTTGCAGGCAAAAAGCACGGCTGAGCCACTGGATTTCGACGTGCTGTTCGGACTGGAGGAAGGGATCGGTGCGGGCAGAGAGGTACTGCTGTACGGCATCACCCCCGATTTCCTGTACAGCCATCCCGAACTGCGGGATGCCGATCTGCCGTTGATCAGCCGATTGGTGCGAGATGCCGGCGGCCTGGTGTTTCAGGCACATCCGTTCCGTGTCCGCTCCTACATCCCCCGCCCGTTTGAAGAACTGGACCCTCGCTATCTGGACGGCGTAGAAGTATGGAATGCCTGCAACGGTGACCTCGAAAATGTTCGGGCTGAGATTTATGCCAAAAAGAATCGCCTGCTCCCCTGTGCCGGCTCCGATGCCCACACCGGCATTTTCCCCCGCCGGGCGGGGATCGCCTGCGCTCACCGGATCACAGACGAACAGATGCTGGCGGATACCCTTCGTCAGCAGAGCTATGTCCTGCATTTGGGAGATTAAAAACAAACAGAGTGTTCGCCTCAGACGAACGCTCTGTTTATTTTGAATAAATTACAATCTTTTTTCTTGTAAGTATTGACAAATGAAATCCTTTCCTATACAATGGAATCAACGTTTTCGCTTTGACCGTCGATGTGTTTGCATATGGGGCGAACACTGTACGCCCCAGGCGAAAAGAATAAAGTATTGGAGGAATAAAACATGGCAAGAGTTTACAATTTTTCTGCGGGACCGTCTATGTTGCCGGAAGCCGTTCTGAAGCGGGCGGCAGAGGAGATGCTGGATTATCAGGGGTCCGGACAATCGGTTATGGAGATGTCTCATCGCTCTGCCGTGTATCAGGGGATCATTGACGGAGCGGAGGCTCTGCTGCGGGAGGTCATGGGAGTCCCGGACAATTACAAGGTATTGTTCTTACAGGGCGGCGCTTCTTCTCAGTTCGCTATGATCCCCATGAACCTCATGACCGGCAGTGGCAAGGCAGACTATGTTGTCACCGGTCAATGGGCAAAGAAGGCATATAAAGAAGCCGCCCGGTACGGCAAGGTCAACGTTGTTGCCAGTTCGGAGGATAAGACCTTCTCCTACATCCCGAAGCTGGACAAATCGACCTTCACGCCCGATGCGGATTATTTCTACATCTGCATGAACAACACGATCTACGGCACGGTGTATCACGATCTGCCGGATACCGGCAATGTCCCGTTGGTGGCAGATGCCTCGTCCTGCATCCTGTCGAAGCCGATCGACGTGTCGAAGTTTGGTATTTTGTACGCCGGCGCTCAGAAGAACATGGCTCCTGCCGGTGTGACGGTGGTCATGATCCGGGAGGATCTCATCGGTCATGCGATGGATATCACTCCCACCATGTTCAACTACCAGATCCATGCAGACAACGGTTCTATGTTCAACACCCCGCCCTGCTACACCATCTATATGCTTAAGTTGGTGCTGGAGTGGGTGAAGAACGACATCGGCGGTCTTGAGAATATGCAGGAGATCAATGAAAAGAAAGCCTCCCTGCTGTACAACTTCCTCGACAATTCCAAGATGTTCCGTGGCACAGTGGTGCCGGAGGACCGTTCGCTGATGAATGTACCGTTTGTCACCGGCAATGATGAGCTGGATGCCAAATTTGTCAAGGCGGCAACGGCGGCAGGCTTTGTCAACATCAAGGGACACCGTTCCGTGGGCGGCATGCGGGCATCCATCTACAATGCCATGCCGATCGAGGGTGTGGAAAAATTAGTCGCTTTCATGACCGATTTTGAAAAACAAAACGGCTGAACACAGCCGGACAAGGAGAAATATTCATGATGAAAATATGCACACTGAACAAGATCGCCGCCTGCGGGACAGACCGGCTCGGAGCAGGTTATGAGATCAGCGAAGATATCACCGATGCGCAGGGCGTCATGGTGCGCTCTGCCGCCATGCACGACATGGAACTGCCGGAGAGCCTGCTCGCCATTGCCCGTGCCGGAGCCGGCGTGAACAACATTCCGGTAGAGGATTGCGGCGAAAAGGGCATCGTTGTATTCAACACCCCCGGTGCCAACGCCAATGCCGTCAAAGAACTGGTTCTGGCAGGCTTGTTCCTGTCCTCCCGCAAGATCGTGGCAGGTGCCAACTGGGCGCAGACACTTAAGGGCGAAGGGGATGCCGTCGCCAAATTGGTGGAAAAAGGAAAGTCCGCTTTTGCCGGCCCTGAGATCATGGGCAAAAAACTCGGCGTGATCGGCTTGGGAGCGATCGGTGTACTGGTCGCCAATGCCGCCGTATCTTTGGGGATGGATGTTTACGGATACGATCCGTTCCTGTCGGTGGATGCCGCCTGGAAGCTTTCCCGGCACATTCGCCACGCCGCCTCGCTGGATGAGATCTATGCCGAGTGCGACTATATTACCGTCCATGTGCCACTGTTGCCCGACACTAAGGGGATGTTAGGTAAGGATGCCTTCGCCGCCATGAAGGATGAGGTACGCATTCTCAACTTCGCCCGTGCGGGATTGGTAGACAGCGATGCCATGCTGGCGGCACTGGCTTCCGGCAAGGTGGCTGCCTATGTCGTTGATTTCCCCGGCGATGAGATGCTGGGCGTAGAGAATGTGATCGCCATCCCCCATCTGGGCGCTTCCACCCCCGAAAGCGAGGACAACTGTGCCATGATGGCGGCAGATGAGCTGCGTGATTACCTCGAAAACGGTAATATCACCCATTCTGTCAATTATCCGGATGTGAAGTTGGCACGCAGTGGCGATAGCCGGATCTGCGTTTTGCACCGTAATGTTCCCAATATGCTGGCACAGATCAGTACGGTCGTTTCCACCGCCGGAGTGAATATCGCTTCCATGACCAATAAATCCCGCAAGGATTTTGCCTATACTCTGGTAGATGTCGAGGGGGCTATTTCCGATACCATCGCCCAGAACATTTTGGCAATTTCGGATGTCATTCGGGTGCGGATACTGTAAATCAAAAACATATGAACAGGGATTGCCGAAAAGGAGTTTTCTTTTTCGCAATCCCTGTTTCAGTATATCAGGAGAAATGAAAATGGGACTTTTTTCCGGCATCATGCTCTGCTCCGACTACGATGGCACGGCGGCGTTCAATGCCGTTATAGCCGAAGGGAATCGGAATGCCATCCGGCGCTTCGCCGCAGAAGGCGGTCTGTTCGTGGTGGCGACCGGGCGCAGTCCCCGGTTCATTGAGCGGCAGGCACTGCCTGTTCCGCCCGGCCCGATCATCTGCTACAACGGAACGGCGATTTGGGACAGCGCCAAGCGACAGATGATCCGGGAATGCGTTTTAAGCCAAAGGGATAAACAGATCGTAACAGCAGTCTTCCGGGCGTTTCTCCCGTTTGTGTGGCATGTCAGCATCGACGGCAAATCTTTCGGGAAGGATTGTCACACCGTCCGTGAAGCGGTTGACAGCCTTGACCAGCCGGTATATAAGGCAGTGTTTGTCGTGCAGGACGAAGAAAAAGCGCGGTGCCTGTACCGGTGGATACGACGGGTGTACGGGGATGCGGTGGAGTGCAACCGCAGTTGGCCAAGCGGAGTTGAAATATACACGAATGGATGCGGTAAAGGTGTGTGTATGGATCTGCTCCGCTCACTGTACCCGCACATCCGCATGACGGTGGCGGCAGGAGACTATGAGAACGATACCGACATGATAAGCCGTGCAGATATCGGCTATGCGGTGGCAAACGCCCACCCGGATGTCCGGGCATTGGCAGACCGCATCGCTCCCGATTGCCGGGCAAATGCACTGGCTTTCATCGTGACGGAACTGGCATCCGAATGTCAGAAAAAATCGTCATCAAATATATAGAAAAAAAGAAAAGATCCTTTTAAAGGCTGGGGATTGACAAATACGTATTTTTCGTATAGAATAGTGATATCACATATGATATCACTTTGTGGAGGTGAGGCGATATTACATGGGCACCTATGACAATATGTTAGAAAAAATCAAGAAAACCCCGACAGCCAAAGATATCACGCCAAAAGAGCTGCAGTCCTTTTTGAAACATTATGGCTTCCGGTTAAAAAGGAGTAAAGGCAGTCATTTTATTTACGAATACCCCGGCACGGACAAGCCCTTCATGCTAAACATCCCCATGCATAATCCTGTTAAGCCTGCATACATTGATTTGATAAGAGACATACTGTATGAGACAGAGGAGTGACAAAATGTATAATTATGAAATGAAAGTTTCTCCTAAAATCGCTGAGGACGGATCAACTTATTGGACCGTATCCTTCCCTTCCGTTCCAAACTGTGTCGGCGGCGGAGATACCGCCGAAGAAGCGATCAACGAGGCAAAAGAAAATCTGGAATTTTATCTGGAATATCTGAGAGAGGAATGCAAGCCCATTCCGGCAGAAGATTTCAAGGCAACCGAATACAGTGGAAAAATCGCCCTACGTATATCCAAAAGCACCCATAAAAGAGTGGCACAGTTGGCGGAGAGTGAGGGCATCAGCACCAACGCCCTGCTCAATAATGCCATTGAAAACTATATTGGGTTAAAAACATATGATATGAATCTCAATAAGAAAATTGATGATTTAAAGGCAATTGCCGATGCCAGTCTGTATTTGCAGAATTGTAATGCCCTTTTCAATCAAAAGATGTGGGGAAAATTCAGTAAGGAAAACGTGTTACTTTCGAAAGGAGTAAAAAATGATTGAATATAACATTTCAACAATGTATCTGACCGGCATAGACTACCGTTTTACCAAGCCGGATTCCAGGCTGATCAATATCAGTGTCAATGATATTATCAAGATCGCCAGTATACACGACAAACAGGTGGATATCGTTATCAGCAGAACACTGGATTTTGGAGAGAAAGCCGATACTTATGTAAATATTGCGTATGAAGTATCCTTGGATTGCTCAGCAGAAATGACCAAAGAATCCGCTGCGGCTCTGTTGATGAACAGCTCGGACGGCTTGACGCCGGTATTATCAAAAATTTCTCTCTTGATCTCCCAGATTACCAACTCCAGTCCCTTTGGCGTGATCATTACTCCGCCGGGATATGATTCGGACGAAATCACCATAGAATAATTTTGCCTTTAAAAAAGCCCGGAGATTCAGCCCCATGTCGGGGGATAGTCGAAGGGAGTCGAACCTGACCGCAGGTCGACTCCCTTCGACTATATTTTTTGTACACCCATCTTCGCTTTTCTGTCTTTTGGTAATCCGGACTTTTTTAACATCGCCTTCTTGCTGTCCTCATTCCATATTGCCCAGTGCCTGACGGCAGTCAACAGAGACATTCCGGTCCTTGTAGGTGATAACATTGCGCACATTGCCACAGAAGATGCAGGCTGGCTGA
>JAZLKY010000072.1:0-2034 GCA_045597885.1 Acutalibacteraceae bacterium
TAAAGATTCAAAGATTCGATTGATTTTTGCAGATTTCTTTCACGCAAAAAGAGTTTTTCACGGAAAGAAGAAAAGAACCCTCCGTTCCGAAAAATCATTCCCGCCCAATGTAATCTTTTTTTGTAACAAAATCGTAAATTATTTTTCATTTTTCTTGACGGGAACATAAGATAATGATATATTTATTTTTTGTACGAAAATCGAAAGGAGACGACCGCCGATGATCAAAAGGCTGGCAAAATGCGTGGGAGAATATAAAAAGCCCACTTTTCTCACCTTGTTTTTCATTGTCCTTGAAGCCGTCATTGAATGCCTTATACCCTTCATCACCGGAGAACTGATCAACAAGATCCAGTCCGGTACCGAACTGACGGTCGTTATGAAGACCGGCTTGCTGCTGATCGCCATGGCTTTTGTTTCTTTGGCATGTGGCGGACTGGCGGGCTTCACCTGCGCCAAGGCATCCGCCGGATTTGCCAAGAATCTACGCAGGGATCTGTTCCATCAGATCCAGAGATATTCTTTTGAGAATATTGACAAGTTCTCGTCCTCCTCATTGGTCACCCGGCTGACAACCGATGTGACCAACACACAGATGTCATTCATGATGATCATCCGCATCGCTGTACGAGCGCCTTTGATGCTTATCTTTTCCGTCGTCATGGCATACATCACCGGCGGTTCTCTTGCTACATTCTTCGTCATTATCATCCCTGTATTGGTCGGCGGATTGTTACTGATCGCCAAATATGCCATGCCTGCTTTCCGTCGGGTATTCCGGAAATACGACCGACTGAACGAAACGATCGAAGAAAATGTCCGTGCCATGCGAGTGGTCAAAGGATTCTCAAGAGAGCCTTATGAAAAGAAAAAATTTGCGGCGGCTTCCGATGACATCCGCAAAGATTTTACCAAAGCAGAACGGCTGGTCGCACTGAATGCTCCTCTGATGCAGTTGTGTGTCTACTTCAATTTGATTTTTGTTTTGCTTATCGGTTCCCGTCTCATCGTCACCTCCGGCGGTTCGGTTATCAATGTCGGACAGATCACAGCCATGCTGACCTACGGGATGCAGGTGCTGATGCAGTTGATGATGCTGTCAATGATCTATGTTATGCTGACCATGTCTGCAGAATCCATCAAGCGGATCGCTGAGGTGCTGAACGAAGAGCCGGCGCTTATCAGCCCGGCGGATCCTGTCACGGTAGTAGCAGACGGCACAATAGAATTTGATTCCGTCGGTTTTCGTTATTCCCGTCGTGCCAAAAGGCTGGCATTGCAGAATGTAAAGCTGACCATACCAGCCGGCATGACCGTCGGTATACTCGGCGGCACCGGCAGCAGCAAATCCAGTCTGGTGCAGTTGATCCCCCGACTGTATGATGTGTCGGAGGGTGCGGTACGTGTCGGCGGCGTTGATGTGCGGGATTATGATCTGAATGTCCTGCGGGATGCCGTTGCCATGGTCCTGCAAAAGAATGTGCTGTTTGCCGGAACGATCAAGGAGAATCTGCGGTGGGGCGATGCCAATGCCACCGACGAGGAGATCACCGAGGCATGTCGGTTGGCACAGGCAGATGATTTTGTCCGTTCTTTCCCGGACGGATACGACACCTATATCGAGCAGGGCGGCACGAACGTTTCCGGCGGACAGAAACAACGTCTTTGTATTGCCCGTGCGCTGTTGAAAAAACCGAAAATACTGATTTTGGATGATTCCACCAGCGCCGTAGACACCAAAACCGATGCCCTCATCCGGGAGGGGCTACGTTCTTTTCTGCCTGACACCACCAAGCTCATCATCGCTCAGAGAATATCCAGTGTGCAGGATGCCGATATGATCATTGTCATTGATAACGGCGGGATCGAATCCATGGGGACACACGAAGAACTGCTCAAAAGTAGTACGATCTACCGGGAAGTATACGAACAGCAGACCAACGGAGGTGCGGACGATGAATAAGAAGAAGCAGGGGCGTCCGCCCATGAATTTTGCCGTTTTAGGTCGGTTGATCAAGATGCTGTACCGTTTTT
>JAZLKY010000073.1:0-1024 GCA_045597885.1 Acutalibacteraceae bacterium
GCGGGCTATGGACGTCTTGCCGACGCCGGGCGGACCGACAAGGCACAACACCTGTCCCTTCATTTCGCCGGACATCTGCCGTACCGCCAGCGCTTCAAGTATGCGCTCCTTTACCTTTTCGAGTCCCGTATGGTCACGGTCAAGGATCTTTTTCGCCCGTTCCAGATCACCGTTATCGGGTGTCGTATCATTCCACGGCAATGACAAACAGGTATCCAAATAGGCACGCACAACAGTAGCCTCGTGAGAACCGGGAGGCATTTTACCCATCTTGCGGCACTCTTTTTTTAGGATCTCCGCCGTTTCTTCCGGCAGATGACGCGCCTCTATTTTTTTAAGGTATTCGCCCGCTTCCTCCAACGGATCATCAGCATCACCAAGCTCCTCCGAAATAGCCCGCATCTGCTCCCGCAAATAGTAATCCCGTTGGTTCTCGTCCATTTGATGCTGTGTTTTTTTTTCGATTTTCTTTTCTAGTTCCAGCAACTGACATTCCCGGTCAAGCAGATGCAGCAAAGCATCGGTCCGCCGTCCGACACCGGCGAGATTCAGCACCCGTTGTTTCTCCTCCGGATCCACCGACAGATTACCGGCAATGTAGTCTGTCAAACGCCCTAAATCATTTTCGGTAGCCACAGTCATCAAGACATCCGGTGCCACCTTCGGCATCAGATCGCAATACCGTTCGAATGCTTCCCGGCACTGGCGGATATACGCCTGTGTTATGGACAGATTCCGAAACGGCTGTTCCGGACGTTCCTGAACGACCGCAACATAATGAGGGACCGTCTGTACATATTCCTCCGCAGTCGCCCGGAATTCTCCCTCAACGATCAGACGGAAATTATCGTGCGGCAACTTGACGATTTGCTGTACATGGGCAACGACCCCCATCCGGTACAGATCCTTCGGTTGGGGATCATCCAGTTCAAGATTTTTCTGACAGGTCAAAAACAGCCTCTGATCCTTTTTCATAGCCGCATTCAAGGCGGAAATAGACTTCAGCCGCCCTACGTCAAAATGG
>JAZLKY010000074.1:0-1422 GCA_045597885.1 Acutalibacteraceae bacterium
GATGCAGGAATGCTGACGCATTCCAAAGAGAAAACCGGCAAAAGCGCCGAATAAGCCACAGCCAACGGCGATCGGGTTCGACTTCCTTCGGCTATACCCGGATCGGACTGACAGCCGGGGTATGTCCGGTTCGTTCATCAAGCGTAAAAAGCACGGCATCCATAGCACAGGGTGCCTCCGCATTGGCAAAACGTACCGGCAGTTTATAGCGCATCTTTTCTATGGCGATCTCCGGTCGGATCCCCAGGCAGGAGTTCAGTGGGCCGGTCATTCCGACATCAGTAATATAGCCTGTCCCGCCGGGAAGGATCTGTTCGTCCGCCGTAGCCACATGCGTGTGTGTGCCGAACAGGGCTGAAATACGGCCATCGGCGTAGAAACCAAGCGCCCGCTTCTCCGCCGTCGCCTCTGCGTGGAAATCCACAACACAAAGGCGGGGGTTTCCTGCTTCCTGATACAACCGATCTAATGCCTCAAAAGGGCTCTCTAATGATTCCATATAGACCGTTCCCAGCAGATTGATCACCGTCATCTGAAACCGTCCCCGATCAACGACAGTAAACCCCCGTCCCGGTGCACCGGCAGGTAGATTACCGGGGCGTATCAGCCGCTCATCCTCTTCCAAACGGTCATACAATTCCCGCCTGCGGAAAGTATGATTGCCGCCAGTGATCACATCCGCCCCCGCCTCATATAACTGCTCGGCTGATGAGGGCAACAGGCCATTGCCATCAGCAGCATTTTCACCATTGACAAGACAAACATCCACAGATAACTGTCGTTTCAGCGCAGGTAACACCGCCCGTAAATGCTCACATCCCACACTGCCGACGACATCACCGACACATAGTACGTTCAAAGTCAAATCCTCTTTTTCTATTCCTGCCTATTCAACGGCTATCAGATAATAGTAGACCGGTTGACCGCCGGATACCACCGACACGTCGACCTCATCTCCCATTTTTGCACGAATGGACTGTGCCGTTTTCTGCGCCTGCTCTTCTGTCAGTTCCTGTCCGTAAAACAAGGTGACGAAATTGTTCTCTTTACCGCTCAGGCGCCGGGAGTTCAATATGGTCTTGGTCAGCTTCACGGCGGCGTGATCGACCGTCGTATCCACAAAACTCAGTTTGCCGTTATCGAGCGCAAGGATCTGTCCCTCCTTGATGGTATGCCCGTCAAAATCGCTGTCACGGGCGGCAAATGTCACCGAACCCGTGGACACATTCTCCGCCGCCTTTTGCATGGCGATGATATTTGTCTCCGCATCCGCATCGGGGTCAAAAGAAAGAATAGCGGCGATCCCCTGCGGAACGGTACGTGTCGGCAGGACACATACCCGCCGGTCAGCCAACGGTACAGCCTGCTCCGCCGCCAAAATGATGTTCTTGTTGTTCGGCAGGACAAAGAAGTCGGAGGCCA
>JAZLKY010000075.1:0-1431 GCA_045597885.1 Acutalibacteraceae bacterium
GGTGTTGGTAATCAGGCTGTTGACCACCGCATCGAACTGAGCGCTGAAATTGGGGGGCGTAACGTAGCGGATCGCCCCTTCGACATCCTCTGCACTGCCGAACACCCGGATGATCTGTCCCGGATCGTTGGTCAGCGCATCGGGAACGATATCCCCGTTGACCACCATACTTGGCATCCCCATCATCATCACCGCCCACACTGAGGCAGTGATCGTCCGGTTGATGGCGATCTGGTTCGGCACCAGATAGGTGACTTCACTTTCGCCGTAAATACAGTTGGAGCGGGAATCCCAACTGATCTTGGCAAGCGGGTACAGCCGCAGTCCGGTGTCCCACGCCGGGCGCACCGTAGCGCCCTCGGTCACCTTGACCGCCATGATGTGGCAGTCCCCCCGATCATCCCACGCTTTGTAAAACTTAGTCAGCACCGTCACCCGGCGGGAATCCGGCAGTTCGTCTGCCCCTCTGTCACCAGCCATATAGCCGGTATCGCCGTCCGGCAGGATCGCCCCGGTATCCTGTCCCGCCTGCCGTGCCTCCAAAAGTACCTCCTCCAGTGGATAGCGGCGGGCAATGATGATATACGGTTGATCCTGCACGCTGTCCCGGTTCGGATCTCCAAAATAGACATTTTCTACATCCAGCACCTCACAGTTGACATCTCCCCGGACCGGACTGCGCCGGGCGGCATCAGCATACAGTCCTGTGGCGATGCGGCTATCCCAGTAGGTATACAGGATGCCCGTGCCGGCAATGTACGCCTTGCGCAGAGCATCAATTTTCAGTTCATCCAATTTCACCCGCTCTGCCGTCACCCGGAAATAGTCGCTCATTGCTTCCATTGCCAGCCGGATATCCCCGGCTGTGGGGGCAGTATCCTGTTCGGCAAATTCCAGCACGGAGGGATAGCGGTTCACCTGTTTGAGTTTCTCCCGCTTCTGCCGGGCTTCCTCCCGGATCAGTGGCGTATCCGGTACGCCCTCCGCCGTATAGCGTACCGATATGTTTTTGCCGGCGAGCATCGCCAGCTTGTATTCCCCGATACGCTTGATCACATTGTACCGCACCAGTGGTCTGTCATTGCCGCACTGCGCCCCATACCACTGATCGCCGATATACATTCGCTCGTTGAGCCTGTTCTGTTCGTACATTCCCCGTGGGGACAGTCCGCATTTGAATGCCGCCCCGTCCCGGTACTCTTTGACTATCCGTCTCGGATCATCCCACCCGATCACGGGCCTCTCCTCCTTCTCTGTCAGCATAGCGGGACGGGCAAGACGTCCGTCACTCGCCCGTTATTGCGAACGATACTGTTGCGCAGACGGTTATACATCGTGGCGGCATACGCCTGCCCGTCTCCGTCGTTTTCACTTTGCGCCACCATCATGGCAACGCCCCACACCGCCACCCGCAGGCAGACATCTTCCGTC